>JBAQJG010000608.1:0-3291 GCA_049300145.1 Chthoniobacterales bacterium
GCGGTCGCAGTCGTGCCGATTAGATACATCAGCAACGTATCGGCGACGAAGTAGGGAAAAATCATGAGCGCCAGCCCGCCGAGCATCAGCTTCCACACGTGCATGCGCTTGCCGTAAACGAAGGCGACAAATCCAATCGCGCCGAACAGGAAATTGCCGATCAAATTTGCGATGCTCAGGCTGACCATCGACGGTCTTACAGCTTAACTCAGGCCAATTTAGGTTGCGCACGACGCGGCCAGCACGTGATGCTTAATTTCAGCGATTGGCACAACGGCCGCTGCAAAAACTGAAACTTAAGATTGACCGCGCCGACACAGCGGTGCCACGATCCGCGGTTGCTTGCCTAACCAGAAACGAAAATGGCGTCGCAACTTTTTAAAACCAAAAGCCCGGAACGTTTGATCGCGGAAGCAGCCGCCCCGGAACGATTGATGAAGCGAGCGCTTTCCGCCTTCGATCTCACCTGCCTTGGCATCGGGGCCATCATCGGAGCGGGTATTTTTGCGCTGGCAGGAACTGCGGCGGCCGGTGAGCAAGCGCACGCGACCGCGTCGCTGTGGAAAACGCCCGTGCTGAACTTCATTCAATCTTATCTGACGCACGCGGAGTTGGTCCTCGGACGACCGGGCGCAGGTCCTGCAGTTATTTTCTCTTTTGTGGTGGCGGCTATCGCCTGTGGGTTCGCGGCGCTCTGTTATGCCGAACTTGCCTCGATGATTCCCGTGTCCGGGTCGGCCTATACGTATTCGTATGCCACGCTTGGAGAAATCATCGCATGGATTATCGGCTGGGATTTAATCCTCGAGTACGCGGTTGGGAATATGGCAGTCGCGGTCGGTTGGTCGGGTTATTTCGTCCAATTATTCGGAAGCTTGCGGCCGCCGTTCACGCTCAAATTTCCGCTTTGGCTGGTGAATGATTATCAAACCGCGACCGATATCGTTGCAAAGGGCGGCGATGGGCTGAACAATTATTCTTCGACAACGCTGCCGGTCATCGCAGGGCATCCGATCGCGGTGAATCTGCCGGCGTTTCTGATCGTGGCCGCGGTGACGGTGCTTCTGATTTACGGCATTCGCGAAAGCGCGCGCACTAATACCACCATTGTTTTGCTCAAACTCGCCGTGGTGGTTTTCGTCATTTCCTTCGGCGCTTTCATGGTAAACCCAACAAACTGGCATCCATTTGTGCCGAATGGTTTCGGCGGAGTAATGAGCGGCGCGGCCATTGTCTTCTTCGCGTTCATCGGTTTTGATGCGGTTTCGACGACAGCTGAGGAAACAAAAAATCCGCAACGCGATTTACCCATCGGAATGATCGCGAGCCTGATCATTTGCACGTTGCTCTACGTATTGATGTCGGGAGTGCTCACCGGGATCAAAAAATACACTGTGTATCTCGGTGATTCATCGGCGGTGGCGACGGCGTTCGCGAGCAAACCATGGGCCCAGGCACTCGTCAGTGCCGGAGCTCTGGCGGGCCTGACCTCTGTTTTGCTTGTCTTTCAACTCGGCCAGCCGCGCATTTTCATGGCCATGGCGCGGGATGGCTTGCTGCCGCAGTATTTTGCGCGAATTCACCACCGTTTTCGTACGCCGTATATCACCACGATTTGGACAGGCATCGCGGTGGGTGGTGTTGCCATGCTGACTGACATCGGATCGCTTGCTGATCTCACCAATATCGGCACCCTCTTTGCCTTCGTCCTCGTTTGCCTCGGCGTAATTGTTCTCCGCCGCACGGACCGAAGCCGCCCCCGTCCGTTCCGCGTGCCGTTCGTACCGCTGTTTCCGATTCTCGGCGTATTTTTTTGCGCCGCGCTTATGTTGAGTTTGCCGCTGGAAACCTGGGGCCGCTTCTTCGTCTGGCTTGCAATCGGGATGCTGATTTATTTCGGCTACAGCGTTCGCCACAGCAAACTGCGCCACGGCATCGATGCCGGGATAACCGAAGACATTCCGCCGCCGATCATCAAGACATAAGATCGACGACCAACGCAGCCGCTTTTGGGTTTGCGGATCTCTTTTGGGAATCGGTGTGCGTTTGCCCAGATGCGCCTGCTAGTGCAATCCCGAGCTGCTCGCGCTCGACCCTTCCGGTCCGGTTGGGTGCAGATGTTGATCGAGAAATTTTTCCATCGCTTCGTAAAAGGCAAAGCGGTTTTCCTCGTTGTGGAAGCCGTGGCCTTCGTTCTCCTTGACCATGTATTCCACGTCCACGCCGCGTTTTCGTAAGCTAGCCACCATCTGATCTGATTCCGCTTTGCTCACGCGTGGGTCCTGCGCGCCTTGTGCGATAAAGAGCGGCGTCTTGATTTGATCCGAGTGCAACACTGGCGATTCGGATGCGAGCAGTTCCTTGTCCTTGTCCGGATTCCCGACCATTTCATACATCTCGTCGAGAAACGGTTTCCAGTACGGCGGAATCGTTTTCATGAACGTAAACATGTTGGAGGGCCCAACGTAATCGACCGCCGCGGCGTAAAGATCGGGCGTGAATGTCACGCCGGCGAGCGTCGCGTAACCGCCATAACTCCCGCCATAAATCGCGACGCGTTTCGGGTCGGCAATGCCTTGCTTGATCAGCCATTGCGCGCCGTCCGTGATGTCGTCCTGCATCTTCTTGCCCCATTGCTTGAAGGACGATTCCCAGAATTTTCGGCCGTAACCAGTCGAGCCGCGGAAATTCATTTGCAGGATCGCATAGCCACGGTTGGCCAGGAATTGCACTTCCGAATCGTAGCCCCAGACATCCCGCGCCCACGGACCGCCATGCGGGATCACCACCGTCGGTAAATTCTTTGGCTCGCGACCCAGCGGCAGCGTCAGATAACCGTGAATGGTGAGGCCATCGCGGCTTTTGTATTCGATCGGTTTCATCGGCGCGAGCTGATCCTCTTTCAGCCACGGCGCAACATCGACAAGCTTGGTCAGCTCGTTCGTCTTGGGGTCGAACAGATAACGCGAACCGGGAGTACGATCGCTCGCGGCCGAGACGATGAACTTGTTTTCCTCGTGATCGTTGCCAACCAAGTCAACCTGATAACCGGGGAGTTTCTGTTCGATCGTGTGGTACATTTTTTCCGTTTGTGGATCGAGGTATTTTCTCTCTTCATGCCAGGTCGTATATTCCGCATGGGTCAGGACCTTTCGCTTCTTCGAAAAAGCCAGCGCATCAACATCCACCTCCGGGTTTTCGTAGATCATTCCGGTTTCCTTGGCCGTCGCCGGATCGATCTTGACAATCGCCTCTTTGTCACGGCCAATGTTTGAGGCGGCATAAATTTCC
>JBAQJG010000609.1:0-1673 GCA_049300145.1 Chthoniobacterales bacterium
CCGTCGGGCGAAACATTGATCGCGGCATTGAACACGCCGGAGCCAGCCGGATTGTCGCTAATTGCAATGGGGGCGCTCCAGCTCGTGCCGCCGTTATTGGATTTCGTGAATAAGATTTTCGGGTTGCCTGACAAGAGTGCCTGATAAGCGACGAACAAATTCCCGTGCGTGCGATCACTCACTGCGGAGGGCAGGAAACTGCCGGTGCGAATGTTCGGTTCGTTGTATTCGGTAGCAAAGGCAATCCGTTTGGGCGGGCCGAAAGTCACGCCGCCATCGCTCGAAATGACCGCTTCCAATCGCTCGCCCGGGCTCCCGCTTGAGCCGAAATTCCAATAAACGATCACGAGATTGCCATTCGGCAAAAACACCGGCTGCGATCCCTGTAAGTTCGCGTCCGCCGCGTTTACGTTTGCAATGGAGCTCCATGTCGCGCCGCCATTCGTGCTATACGCGCGATAAATCGGCGCTCCTTCAGAATTGACATTACTAAACAACGTGAACGTCACGACGATCCGGCCAGCGCTGGCAGTGCCGGGAAACGTATTGATCGCCATCCAATCCTTATCTGGGAAAACGCTGTTGTTCGGGGGTTGATAAGCGATCGTCGGTAAGCCAAAAGTGGCGCCACCATCAGTGGAACGGCTCACGACCACTGCGCCATTGTCAAAATTAGGATCGGTCGCAACGAGCGTACAGAGACAAATATTTCCGTTCAAATTGATCCCCGCGACCGGATCGGTCGCACGCGGGTACGGACCGCCAGACGCCGTGGTTAGGTTCGGAATCAACGCCCGCGTCCAAGTCAGTCCGCCATCGTGGCTGATCGAATAGCCGCAATCCACCGCGCCGCTGGTCGTGAATCGGCCTTCCTGAAATGTCGCCACGAGCGAATCGGCATTCGCAACTGAACGCGCGATGTGCGGCTCGGCTTGCGCGCGCATGTTGGGCGGGAGCGCGGGCGGATCATTGCCCAGCCGAATATTCGCGCCCACTCGCGGATCGAGAGCGACAGTTGCGGCCTCGCCTTGCCGCGACGTTCGGTTCGGACCTTGCGTGGACCACGCTGGGGACGGCCGAACCAGATTATTATTTTTGTTCAAGAGCATCAGAGCGCCCGACGATAAATGTTTGAGATTAATCTCTCGCAGAGATGGCGGGAGTGAATTGCGATCAACCACAAAAGGCTGCGGACTCGGACTGCTCGCGTCTGCAGCGGGAGCGCCAGCGTAAAGCCCAGGTCCCAACCAGATGCTCGCCGCGCACAACGCGTGGCAGAGCAGGAATTTCGAAAACTTCACCGCACAACTAATGACCTAAAATGCGTGGATCGACAACTTGGCCGCCCTTAGCGAAGGCGATGGTATTGCTTCAACAACTTGCGAACGCGATCGTGGGGCAGCGCATCGACGTGATGATTGTCTCGGCCGGTCATACTTCGATTGTCGATGAGCGCGTTGACAACTGCTTCTTCGGTAGCTTCAACGACACCGGCGAAGATCGGGTCCATCCGGTCGTTAGGCAAGGTCTCAACCGAACGCGTGATCTGATCGGGATTTGCCGCGCCCGGGTTCGCCGTTGAAAACGCGATGAACAAATCGCCCGAGCCATTACCGGAAATGGCGCCGGTGCGCGCGAGCCCGAGTGACACGCGGCGGGCGAGTCGTTTCAAT
>JBAQJG010000610.1:0-5206 GCA_049300145.1 Chthoniobacterales bacterium
GGTGAGGGTTTTGTCGGACCTGAATTTCAGGAGATCGGCCTTTTTCTTTTTCAGGCAACTCGCGACTTCGTCCCAGGTGACCGGGGTTGAAACGGTTGGTTCCTCCCTGGCCCGGAGGGAATAAACGCAGATGGTCGTTTTATGTTCGTCGTTCTGGCTCCAATCGACAAACACTTTTCCTTTGCGGAGCGCCTTTGACATGTTGGACGTGACAAGAGCGCCATGTTCGCCTTCGAGATGCTGGGCGAGTGCGCGCGACAAATCTTTTGTCTGATCGTAAGTCACCGGCGTGTTGAGCGGGACGTAAACTTGCAAGCCTTTTGAGCCGCTCGTTTTGGCGAACGATTTCATTTTCATTTTGCCTAACAAATCGCGCAGCCAAAGCCCGACCTGACAGCATTGCACGATGTCGGCCGGCGCGCCGGGATCGAGATCGAACACCATCATGGTCGGCCGCGTGACATCGCGTTTGCGCGCAAGCGACGTGTGCAATTCGAGATCGGCGAGATTCGCGGCCCAAACCAGCGTCGGCAAATCCTGAGCGAGACAATAATTCATCAGGCGATTGTTGCCTTCGCTCCAAACTTTCGCCGTTTTCACCCACGTCGGTCGATGCGACGGGCAATTCTTTTCATAGAAAAATTCGCCGTCCACGCCGTTCGGGTAGCGCTTCATCGTCAGCGGACGATCTTTCAGATGCGGCAGAAGCACAGGCGCGATGCGGATGTAGTAATCAATCACCTGCCCCTTGGTGAATCCGACTTTCGGGTAAAGCACCTTGTCCAGGTTTGAAACCTGAATCTTGCGGCCTTCAACGATTAACTCGGCTTTATTAGACATATCCTAAAGAAAATGTTCAACGTTCAATCCGCCTGCGCAAGGCTTCCGCCTACGCCCGCTACGGCGTGACAAGCCGGCGCGGCAGGCGCTCAACATCCAACGTGGAATTCGCGAGAGCATCCAACTGTAGCGGCGGTCTATGACCGTCGCATTTTTCCTTCAAACGCGATCATCCCGGAATTCGAGATCAAAAATTTCGCCCATAAAGGGCCAATCGTTCCATTGCTTGACGAATCCGGCGCGCACCGGATTCTCACGAACATAATCCCACTTTGCGGAATAGGATTCTCCGGTGCGCAAAATATGATCGAAGAATCCTTTTTGCCAATGAGGCGCGGGTACTCCGCTCGCTCGCAGGTCTTCGACAGCGAATTCTTTAGCGATTTGATCCAGCGCGATAAGTTCATTCGTTCGTCGTCGATCACCACAAATGCGTGTAGGTGATCCGGCATTAATACGTAGGCACCGAGCCAAGCGCCATGGTCGGATCCTTTGTTACCGAATTCGATCAATCGTCCATGGGCATCGCTGTTATTCAGAATGGTGCGGCGTTCGTCTGTGCACGCTGTTACGAAATAAATTGGAAGTCGCTGAAAGGCGCACTCTAGTCTTCGGAGACGTTCGGGCATGTGTAATGTTACTCAGTTTCAAACCAGCAATTCGAGCGACGGTCACAGACCGCCGCTACAGAAGAGCAGGAGAGAGAAATCAGGCGAAGAAGCGTTCCGGTGAAAGCAGTGGCTGCGGTTTGCAAATGCGGGCGACGCAATGTTCCCAGCTTTCGTGGCCGGTGAGGATCTCGATCTCGACCCGCAGAAAATAAATCGGCACTTTCACTTCGGCTTCCGGCAGGTGCGGCATACGGACCGCGTCTTTCTCCGTGGTTACGATCATTTCCAAATCGCGCCGGATGCAGCGATTGATGAAACTCTCTAACTCGGCCTCTGTGTAACGATGATGGTCGATGTAACGTTTTGCCAACTCGATGCGCGCGCCGAGTTTTCGGAGGCCGCCTTCGAAGCTCTCCGGTGCGGCAATTCCGCAGATCGACCCAATAAAAGTGTCGTGCAAACGCTCCAGCGGCAATCGCTCGCCCGTCAAAATATTTTGCAGATAGAGCGGCTGATGCGCGCACTCAATGATCTCGGCGGTGCGGTTGTAACGGCGGATGCGTTCAATGAGCGTGTCGTTGGATTCCCCGGTGTTTTTGGTGATGAAGATGTAGCTGGCGCGGCGGAGATTTCGCGGCGGCTCGCGCAACGTGCCGCGTGGGAGCAAGAACTCATTTCCAAAGGGTGCTTGCCGGTCCACCAGCACCATGTCGAGCCGATGTTTCAGATGCAAATATTGCAAGCCATCATCGAGCAGAAGGGTATCGACTTTCCATTTGTCGATGGCAAACCGGCCGCTCTTTACTCGGTCCTTATCGACAAGCACGATCACGTCTTTCAAATTGTGCGCGAGCATGTAGGGCTCATCTCCGGCGATAAGCGAGTCGAGCAGCAGCGATTTTCCGTCCGAGACGACGCGCGGCGGAGCGACATCTTGCCCTCGAAGTCGATCGAGCCAACTGCGTTTGCGGGGGACGCTTTTGTAACCGCGGCTCAGAATTGCGACGCGCCGGCCACCAGATTGCAACGCGCGCGCGAATTTTTCCGCGATCGGAGTTTTGCCCGTGCCGCCAACCGTTAAGTTTCCGATGCTGATGACAAGGCAACCGAGCGCGCGTTCGCGAAAGATTCTTTTCCGGTAGAGATACAAACGCAACTGGACAAGCCACTCGTAAACGAAAGACAAGGCGTAAAGAATGCCGCGCAGGATCGACGCCCGAAATCCGCGACGACGCTCAAGGACAACGTCAATGCCAAACTGTTCTAAATTTTCAAGATGACGGCCCATGAAGGTTGTTGGTTAGTGATCGGTGATTGCAAAAGACGCGCGCCGTTATTGTCGGCAGTAGTGATCAAAGTGGTAGCGTCAATCGACCGGGTGGCGCGCAACATGGCCGCCGCGATTTTTTCCGGCGAGCGCAATGTCACCGCGGCGATGGCCGATCCGCTGCCGCTGAGAAAAGCGCCGAGGGCGCCTGCTTTTTCGGCCGCAGCAATCACGCGCGGCAAAAATGGAATGAGTTTTTTGCGAAAAGGCTGATGGAGCTGATCGGCGAATGTCCCTCGCAAGCCGGAATAATTGCGCGACGCAAATGCCGCTGTGATCGCACATGCATTAGCACAGCTTTCGGCCGCTGCGGCGCGCCCAATCCGCGACGGCAAAATCTTTCTGGCAGTCGATGTTTTGACCTCAAAATCTGGAATCAAAAGAACAAAATATAATGCCGGTGAAACTTCGAAACGCTGAACGTTTTCGCCCCGCGCAACAGTGAAGCCGCCTAAACTTGCCGGCGCGGCGTTATCGGGATGGCCTTCCAACTGCGCGCACAATCGCAAGATCGACAATCGATCGAGCGGATTTCCGGCGAGTCGATTCAGCGCATAGAGAACTCCAAGGCGAATGGTCGCGCTGCCTCCGAGTCCGCGCGAGCGCGGCACATCTCCGGCGGTGATGCAGGAAAACGGAAATGGCCGCGCGCCAGATTGTTTGAAGAATAAGCGGGCGGCTTCGTCCACCATGCGTGATGAAAGATTCTTGCCTCCCCGGACGACCGTTGTGGAATTGTAAAGGCGCAGCGCGACACCCAGGCAGTCGAAGCCTGGGCCAAGGTTGGAAGTGCTCGCCGGAACGCGGACGGTAGTTTGTTGCATTGATTCGGAATGCCGTGGAACGTCGCGCAACTGTAGCGCGTTGATAACGATTTGCCGCGAATGAAAATGGGATCCGAGTGGATCGACGCTGGGCTGCTTCGCCATTTCGAAGCGGAAGGAACCGACGCGCATCGGCTCTGCACCATTGGCGGCGGCTCGGGAGAGCGCTTCGGACGCGACATCCTGATCTCGTTCAAAAAACCTGCCGTGCGAGAGCGTTTATTCCAGGAACTTTATTTGTGGAGCGCAACGGCGGGATTCACACTCGGTCGCATTTTCACCCGGTTTTTGCCAAAGAAAAATGAGGAACGCGAAACCCCGCGCCTCCTCTCTGGAAATGCAGAGGAAAATTTGCAGACCATCGCCACGGAACGCCATCTTAAATTTGGAATCGACTTCGGCGCGGGTTACTCCGTCGGATTATTTCTCGATCAAAGAGAAAATCGAAGCTACATCCGGCAAGCACCGCCGAAGCGCCTGTTAAATTGTTTCGCCTATACCTGCTCGTTTGCGGTGGCAGCGGCATCGGTCGGAGCGAAAACGGTAAATGTCGATCTTTCAAAAAAATCGCTCTCGCGAGGCCGGGAGAATTTTGCCCTGAACAGTCTGCCAACCAATGATCACCGCTTCATCGCCGACGACGTTCTTGGTGTTCTGCCGCGGCTCGCTCGGCAAGGTGAAACGTTCGACATGATCATTCTCGATCCACCAACGTTTTCGCGCTCGCCTCGCGGCAAAGCGTTTCAAGTGGAGAACGATTTCGAGGAATTACTTCTCAGCGCGCTCGAAGTGTCGGAGCGCAGTGCCAGCATTTTACTTTCCACCAACTGCACAGGCCTGCGCGAACGCGCACTCGAAGTGATGGCACGCTACTGCCTGAAAGTGTCGCGACGTGCTGGAACGTTTCATCGACCTCCTCCCCTGCCCGATTTTCCTCCCGGCGCCGGAGCCAGCACGGTTTGGATGACTTTGCGTTGACCAAACCGATACGCGCGAATAATCATTGGAATCCGAAGCCTAAGTAGCATGGACGAATCATCTGCTGGAACATCCGAGGATCTCGCCCAGCGCGGTCTTCGCTACACCAAAGAGCAATTCGATGCGGTGCTCAATCAAACCGAAGATTACGTTCGCGCGAAGCCGGCACAGTCTCTTCTCTATGCTTTCATCGCCGGATTTGTTTTAAATCGGCTCCCCATCGGCCGAGTTCTCGGAGGTGTGTTTCGCCTTTTTGCCCTCGCCTTGAAGCCGGCGATTCTCATTTACGGAGCGACCAAACTCTATCAGGCGGCGCAAGAAGAGGAATAGATGGATCGAGCAGTCCCTTGTCCGCCAACGGACGGACTCGTCCTGTGGCGAGCTCGATGCTAAAAACAGTGCGACCTGGGCGCCAAATTTAAGATTCTACTCGTCCAGCGTGAAGCCCACTTTGAGCGTCACCTGCCAATGTGCGAGCTCCCCCTGTTCAAGATAACCGCGCGTCTCGGTGACCTCAAACCAGCGCATGTTGCGAACCGTCTTCTTCGCTCGCACCAGTGCATTTTTTACCGCCTCCTCGAACCCATTTGGGGACGAACCAACCAGCTCGATTTTTTTGTAAATGT
>JBAQJG010000611.1:0-1888 GCA_049300145.1 Chthoniobacterales bacterium
CGAAAATCCGCATCGGCACGACTGGAGCGAGCGTCTTCGCAATCAAAAGACCGACTCCGGGCAGGGCCGGCTGCAAATTGCCATTCACTGTGCGTGCGCCTTCTGGAAAAACCAACGCCCCGTTCCCGGCCTTCAAGACTCGAATCAGCGCTTTGAGCGCGCTGCGGTCGATTGCTTCCTGATCGACCGGAATGACATTGAGTTTCGGCAACAGCCAGCGCAGCAGCGGAACTTTGAGCAAGGTTTTCTTTGCGAGAAAATAGATGGCGCGATCGCACGCGTTCCCCGCCAATGGTGGATCAAGATAACTCTGGTGATTCATGGCGAGAATCACCGGACCAGTTTGAATCATGCGCTCCCGGTGAATGATGCGGAAGCGAAAGAACAGCCGGGCAAGCAGGCGGCTAACATGATAACCGAGCCAATAGTACGGATTCACCTCTTGAATCGTTAAATCGCCAGCCCCTTCATCTTCAATCGTCCGACGATTTCGCCAACAACGCCCTCGATGGTGAGATTCGAACTATCGATGACGTGCGCGTCTTCGGCGATGACGAGCGGGGAAGCGCGCCGCGAAGAATCGACGCGGTCGCGGGCGGCGATTTTGTCGCGCTGCCCCTGGGCGGCGCGCCGTTGCAGGCGCACCTCGGGTGAAGCGTCGATGTAAAACTTATAAGGGCTTGCGGGAAAAACAACCGAGCCGATATCGCGTCCTTCGATGACCAGATCATGCTGACGGGCGTAGCTGCGCATTTTCGCGACGAGAATTTCGCGGACCCGTGGGACACAGCTTACGCGCGAGACACTTTCATTCACGCAAGTGTCGCGCAGATGGTCAGTTGGATCGACACCGTCGATGAGAATGCGCGACTGATTGTTCTCGAGACCGCAAGTGATCCTGGCGGACTCGGCCGTTCGCGCGATGCGCGCGCCATCGTCGGGATCGACTCCATGCTGGAGAAGATGCCAGGTGATCGCTCGGTACATCGCGCCGGAATTTACGTAGAGAAACCCGAGACGCCGCGCGAGCTCACGCGCCACGCTGCTTTTTCCCGAGGCGGCCGGGCCATCGATAGCAATGACGCGATGCGCTTTTTTCATGCAAAATCGCACACACTGTAGTCGTCACCCTCAGGGCGGCGCAATGTCTGTGTCTTATGCGGGCTAGCGGTGGCGCTTGGCAGCTTCCCGCCCGCGAAAGCGCGGCGCCGGCGGAATCACTCTTCCTCGAGACGCGCAGGCGAAATAGAACCGATGACCGGCGTGCTCGCGCGCATTCGCTTCGGATCCGTGAACTCTTCGAGTGCGGTTTCGAAACCCGGATAGGATTCGCGCACGCAGTCAGCATCTTGAAGAATCGTTTCGCCATCGGCGAACATACCAGCTACCGCAAACGCCATGGCGATACGATGATCGCCGAAGCTGGCCACGCGTGCACCGCGCAGGGGAGCGGGGCCATGAATTTCGAGACCGTCATTCCTCTCGATGACCTGCGCGCCCATGATGCGGAGATTGTGCGCGATAGCGGCAATGCGATCGGTTTCCTTAACCCGTAACTCCTGCGCCTGGCGAATGATGGTTGTGCCGTTGGCCAGCGCACCGGCGACCGCTAGGACCGGCAGCTCGTCGATGAGCTGCGGCACTTCTTTTCCCTGAATAACAGTGCCTTTGAGCGGGACACCCGTGACTTCGACGATTCCGCGCGGCTCGAGTTGATCGACATCTTCGACGGCTTCGCGCACTTGTGCACCCATTCGTACCAGGACACCGAGCAGCGCCGTTCGCGTGTCGTTCAAGCCGATATCGCGCACCAGCAGATGACCTCCCGGTTGCGCCGCCGCCGCGACTAACCAGAAAGCAGCAGAGGAAATATCGCCAGGAATTGTGA
>JBAQJG010000612.1:0-5633 GCA_049300145.1 Chthoniobacterales bacterium
CTCCCTGCCACGCCATAGTTTTAGCGAAGGCGGGTCACTAATCACAGCTCTTCTCATCGCGGTCGCCTGCTTTGCGCTTGCGCTGACCCCGCAAGCTTTCGGGGTTACCCCAGCACCGGACGGCGGCTATTCGAGCGGCAACACGGCCGAGGGCACTAACGCTCTCTTTAGCCGTACCACCGGCGTCTGGAATACGGCGCTGGGTTATCAAGCGCTCTATCACGTAACCACCGGCAACCAGAACACTGCGACTGGTTTTCAAACGCTCTTTAGCACCACCGCCGGCAGCTTGAGCGTGGCCAACGGTTCGCAAGCGCTGTATAGCAACACGACCGGCAGTTTTAACACGGCCACCGGGTTTCGCACACTCTACAGCAACACCACGGCGTTCGATAATACGGGTAATGGGTATGAGGCGCTCACTTTCAATGTCACCGGCCGGGATAACACGGCCAACGGATTTAAAGCGCTCTATAATAACGACGGCGACCAGAACACGGCTAACGGTTCCCAAGCGCTCTATCGCAACACCGACGGCAGCGATAACACGGCAACCGGATTTAAAGCGCTCTTTAACGACACCATGGGCGGCTCTAACACGGCCAACGGTTCTCAAGCGCTGTTTGGCAACACTAGCGGCAGCACTAACACGGCCACTGGGTTTCAAGCGCTCTTTAGCAACACCATGGGCAACTTTAACACGTCCAATGGTTCTCAGGCGCTCCTTAGCAACACCACAGGCAATTCTAACAATGCCACCGGTAATGCGGCGCTGACTAGCAACACAACCGGAATCGGGAACAACGCCTTCGGTGCCTCAGCGCTCCTTCTCAACGTCACCGGCAGCAACAACACAGCTATTGGCGATACAGCCGGCGCCCAGATCACGGGCAGTGGCAACGTCTGTATCGGCGAGGGCGTTCAGGGTGTTGCTGGCGAGAGCAGCATCACCCGCATCAAAAACATCGGCTCGACATTCCAGGCTAGCGGCGTATCCGTTACAGTAGATACCGTCAACGGTACCAAGCTTGGCTATGTAGTCGCGGTCTCCTCCCGACGATACAAGGAGGACATCAAGCCGATCGACAATGCCAGCGAAGAGCTCTTCGCGCTCAAACCAGTCACGTTTCGCTATAAGCAGGATATTGATCCAGATCCTGCCGAGCGCTTCGGGCTCATAGCCGAGGAAGTCGAAAAGGTAAACCCTGATCTGGTAGTGCGCGATCAAGAGGGCAGGCCCAATGTGGTACGCTACGACTCGATCAACGCGATGTTGCTCAACGAGTTCCTCAAAGAGCACCGCAAGGTCGAGGAACAGGAAGCGACCATCACCCAGGTGAAGTCAACTGCTGCAAAGCAGGAGGCGACTATCGCGCAGCAGCAGCAGGAAATTAAAGCCCTCAGTGCAAGTCTCAAAGAGCAGGCAGCGCAAATCCAGAAGGTGAGCGCGCAACTCGAACTGAACAAATCTGCACCGCGAGTGGTCGGCAACGATTAAGTGAAGGCAGCCGTCATCGTGAAGGTGGATCGAGCAGTCCCTTGTCTGCCAACGGACGGACTCGTCCCGTGGCGAGCTCGATGTTGAAAAATTTACGCGGCGATGCCGCATTTGCCTAGCATCGCCCCGACAGAGCGGCGGATTCACCTGCCGCGCCTGCAATAGACGGCAGGCAAATGCCTGTTGTCCCCACAGGCAAGATATCTGTGCTCCCTCAGCGCCGTCTTCGAATTAGGAAATGAATAAACCACGAGGCGTAAAAGTCCAACGCCTCAACTTTTTATTAAGATATGAAAAAGATGCTTCTTGCGTTAACGATATTAGCTTTGCTTTTGCCGGCCGCGCGGCTGACGAAAGCGGACACCGAAGTTTCCGTCGATTTCTTTTACAATAATCTTTCCGGCGGAAACTGGATCGAGGTCGGGGACTATGGTTATGGCTGGCAACCGGATGTGGCCGTGAGTGACTCTAACTGGCGTCCTTATTCTGATGGCTACTGGGCCTATACGGACGTTGGCTGGACATGGGTTTCTTATGAAGACTTCGGCTGGGCGACCTATCACTATGGACGGTGGGCACGCCTGGTTGATTACGGCTGGGTTTGGTTTCCCGGCAGCGATCTCGACTGGGGCCCGGCGTGGGTTTCCTGGCGCACCGGCGGTGATTACGTCGGCTGGGCGCCCTTGCCTCCGCGGGGACCGGGAGTTGTTTACGAAGGCCAGTCAATCGGCGGACGCGTTGATATCGATTTCGATATCGGACCAGCCTACTACAACTTTGTCGATGTTCGCTACATCGGCGAGCCGGTCCTGCGCAGCCGCATCGTCGCGTCATCAGAGAACGTTACCTACATCAACCAAACGGTGAACGTGACCAACATCACTTACAAGAATAACGTCGTTTATAATTACGGGCCTGATTACAATGTGGTCAGCGCGCGTTCGAGCCGCCCTATCCAACGCCTGCGCCTTGAGCGTGAAGCGAATGTTAATGTGACCGCGGCAGTAAAATCCGGCGGTCTAACCAAAGTCCAGGGAGACAAACTTGTCGTTGGCGCTCCGATGAAGATCAGGAAACCGGCGGCACAGATCGCGCCACCAAACGTCAAAACGAAGGTGGCGCAGCCCAAACTCGAGAAAGGATGGGCCGGTGTCTCTAATGAGGCCGAGGTGAAACAAAAAATGAAGACCGAGGACCTGAAGAAAATTCCGCCATCAAGCGGAGCAGGAGCGCCGGGTCAAGCGTCGCCAGCAGCTTCCGTAAGACCGATGACTTCCGCTGCGCCAGCCGCACCGGTTGCCCCGACCACATCAGCTGTCCCGCCCCTTGGCGCTTCGTCATTCGAACGAGGAAAACGGACTAGACCCGGTCAACCGCCGCAGCCAAACGTGACCGCCTCGCCGCGTGTCTCCCCGGCGCAAGGCGGCTTGGTTTCACCGCCTCCGAGGCCCCCTGGCAGGCAGCCTAGGGGAAAACCGGGCGAGCAGATCGCACCGACGCCGCCGCCCGGCGGGCCAACTATGGCTCCTGAAGGGAAGCCGACTCCGGGCGGCAAAGCCAAAGGCCAGTTTGAGCGCGGTACTCGCATCCCAACCCCGGTCCAGCCCGGTGGTGTCTCCAATGAGGCGCAGCATGAGAAGCAAAAGGAGCCGCCTCTAGAGAGGGCAACTCCGCGCCAGCCCGGCGCTGTCTCCAATGAGCCGCAGCATGGGAAGCAGAAGGGGCAGCCTCTGGAGAGGGCAATTCCGGGTCAGACCGGTGGTGTCGCCAACGAGCCGCAGCACGGGAAGCAGAAAGGCCAGCCTGTTGAGAAGGCAACTCCCTTTCCTGGCGGCGCGGGCGTTCCTGAACGCAGCCCGGGCAAACCGACAGGCGGAAAAAAGAAGGGCGAAGCCTCTCCATCTCCGAATCCGCAATGAGACTGTAACCACCTCTAGCCACGGCCCTGTGGGCCGTTCGAACTCTCGCGTGTAGCGCGCTTCGGTCAACCGGCTACAGGCCGGTGGCTTCAGGGTTCGTAAAGGGAAACAATCGCGTGAGTTAAAGCAACTCCGCGATCTGGACCGCGTTTAGCGCCGCTCCCTTGAGCAACTGATCGCCGCAAACCCAAAACGACAGCCCGTTTTCGAACGCGCAATCAATCCGGACGCGACCCACTTCACAATTGTCCTTTCCCGCGATCTTCAGCGGCATCGGATAACGATTGTTTTGCGGTTCGTCAACCAGCTCGAGTCCGGGCGCCTTCGCCAAAACCTCGCGCGCATGTTCGACTGAAACCTTTCTTTCAAATTCGGCGCTCACCGCCACGGAATGGGCGCGGTAAACCGGCACCCGCACGCAGGTGACCGAGGCTCGAAACTCCGGCAAATGCATAATCTTGCGGCCTTCGTTCTGCATTTTCATTTCCTCTTTCGTGTAGCCGTTTTCGAGGAAAACGTCGACATGCGGCAAAACGTTGAACGCGATCGGATGCGGATAAACCCGCGGCGTTGATTGTCGATCTTGCGCGGCGAGTTGCACTTGCTGTCGTAATTCTTCGATCGCCCGTGCGCCGCTCCCGGAGACGGCTTGATAACTCGCGGCGAAAACTCTCCGAACGCCGAAAGCGCGATGCAGGGGATAAATCGCCATCAATGCCACCGCAGTCGTGCAATTTGGATTTGCGATGAGACCGTGGTGCCCGCGCACGTCCTCTCCATTAATTTCCGGAATTACCAATGGTACATCGGGCTCCATTCGGAAGACGGATGAATTGTCGATCACGATCGCGCCGGTCTGGCGCGCGATTGGAACCCACTTTCGCGAATTCTCGCCGCCGGCACTGAAAAAGACGATGTCGATCTTATCGAACGAGCGTTCGGTGAGTTCCTCCACCGGAATCAAGTCACCATGAAAGCGAATCGTTTTTCCGGCCGATCGCGCAGAGCCAATCGGACGCAGGCTCGCTACGGGAAAACTTCGGCGCTCGAATACCCGCAAAAGTTCGGTGCCGACCGCGCCAGTCGCGCCGACCGCAGCGATGTGATATTTTTTCATCGGCAAGTGGATTGTACCGCTGCTCTTATTTTCATGCAAAGCAGGCAAACATCGGATCCTGTAGAGGCAGCCGTGTCGGCTGCGGGCCGCAGAGCTCAGCAGGCGGCACGCCTGCCACCACAG
Source organism: Chthoniobacterales bacterium (assembly GCA_049300145.1). Taxonomy (GTDB): domain Bacteria; phylum Verrucomicrobiota; class Verrucomicrobiia; order Chthoniobacterales; family UBA10450; genus AV133. Next base: position 4,658 of record JBAQJG010000612.1, read on the forward strand.
ACTACCGAACCGCCAACAAAGATCGATATCTCCATTGGCGCTCAGCGTCTGACCGTAAGGCGTGGCGAAGAGACGCTGCGGTCCTATCCGGTTTCGACTTCGCGGTTCGGAGTCGGTGTCGAGCACGGCAGCCTGAAAACACCGCTCGGCCGTTTTCGCGTGGCGGAAAAGATTGGTCACGGGCTACCGAGCGGAACAATCTTTCAAAGTCGCGTGCCGCTGGCGCCTGGTGATCCGCTTCCGCCGACGGAGGACTTGGTCATGTCTCGCATTCTCTGGCTCGATGGATTAGAGGAAGACAACGCGAACACGCGCGAGCGCTTCATCTACATTCACGGCACCAAACACGAGGACAAGATCGGCCGGCCAGCCAGCCACGGCTGCATTCGAATGCGCAACGCGGACGTGATTGAATTATTCGATCTCGTCGATGAAGAGACCCCAGTCGTGATTCAGGAGTAGGTCGCGCATTGCCAAAAAAATCGAGAAAAAGCATTGCGCCCGCCTGTTTCCCTGCCTAAAGAGACGGCAGCGACTAGCTGGGAAAGGAGGCGAGATAGAATTGAAATTTTTGAAAGCAATCATGATCGTGGCTGTTTTGGCCGGCGCTTTAAGCTTAGGGGCGTGCGCTCAACACAAAGAGACGACCACCGGTGCGGCGACTACAGGATACTCGAAATAGTTGCAGTTCCGAGTTGTCCGTCTGCGGATTACTCTAACCAAGAGAGGCCAGGTCGTGTTCGACCTGGCCTTTTTTGTTCTTTGCTCCCTAGCAGGCTTAGCCTTCCCATTTCCTTGAGTTCTAATTAAGATGCGTGGATGCAATTGAACGGCCAAGCCTTGACGCTGCCCGAGATCGCCGCCGTTGCGCTCGGGGATGCGGCCGTTGAAATCTCACCATCTGCGCGCCCGCGATTGCTGGCGTCACGAAAGGTCATCGAAGACATCATCGCGCGCGACGCCGTCGTTTATGGTG
>JBAQJG010000613.1:0-1523 GCA_049300145.1 Chthoniobacterales bacterium
GCCTGGGTACGACCTCGCGATTGATCCGCGCGACCACGCGATCGCCATGCATGGCCGTGCCAGTGTTTTCCGCGGCGATGAAAATATCCGCTTGGCCGGGAGTTTCAGTTGTCAGGAATCCATAGCCGGCCTGATGGATTGACAATTTGCCGGTGACGAGATCCGCCTCGGCCGGCAAAACGTAGCAATTTTTTCGGACCCGAACGATCTGGCCATCATCTTCCAGCTCGCGCAGAGTTTTTCTGAGCGCGACACGCTGGCTACTTGGCAGACCGAGCTGGCGCTCGATATCGACCTTGTCTAGCGGCCGATAATCGGGCCTCGCGAGGAGCTTTAGAATCTGTTCGCGAATTTTACGGCCATCCTGTCTCATGCGAGCGAACGGTTGATTGGAGTGGTGGAGTGATGAAGAAGTGGAGTAATGCAAAAAGCAACTGTTGGCATCGTGTTGATTGCGTTCGCTGGAATCGTGGCGCTTGGCGCCGGAGGTGGGAAGATGAAAATCACAAGCTCTGCTTTTCGAGAGGGCGGAAGTATTCCGTCGAAGTTCACCTGCGACGGTTCCGACACAAGCCCGGGGTTGCATCTGGAAGGCGTTCCCGCAGAGGCTAAGAGTCTTGCTTTGATCGTTGATGATCACGACGCTCCGAGCGGCTTATTCACGCATTGGATCGCTTGGAACATCGATCCGAAGACGAATGAGATCGCGGAAGGCAGCGCGCCAACTGCGCAAGGGAAAAATGATTTCGGCAAATCCGGTTATGGCGGACCTTGCCCGCCATCGGGAACGCACCGTTACTTTTTCAAGATTTTCGCCTTAGATCGACAGTTGGATTTGTCGGCCGGTTCCAAACGCTCACAACTCGAAGCGCAAATGCGCGGCCATGTTGTCGCCCAGGGCGAGTTGATGGGACGCTATTCGCGCGCCCATTGACGCAGGCGGGCGTAGTCGAATAAAAATCGACATGTGATAGTCTCAACCTCGATGGGTGGGAGGCTCTGGAAAATCACCGGTCGCACCATCGATGTCTGCCGCCGCGGCATGATCATGGGCGTACTGAATGTTACGCCTGATTCTTTTTCAGACGGCGACACATTTTGTTCCCTCGATAAAGCCGTCGCGCGCGGACTGCAGATTGCTGCTGAAGGCGCCCAGATTGTCGACATTGGGGGTGAATCGACCCGGCCCGGAGCGGAACCGGTTTCGGTCGAGGAAGAACTTCGTCGCGTGATGCCAGTTATCGAACAATTGCGCGACAAGATGGACGTCTTTGTCTCGATCGACACATCTAAATCCGAAGTTGCAAACGCAGCGCTGGAAGCTGGCGCTTCGATTGTTAACGAGGTGACCGGCGGACGCGGCGACGATAAAATGTTGCCGCTGATCGCAAAGCGAAAGGCCGCTTTCATCATGATGCACATGCTGGGAAATCCGCGCACGATGCAGGTGGCGCCGAGTTATGCCGATGTTGTCGCGGAAGTGGCGGATTTTTTTCGACAACAATATGCGCGCGCCATAGAGT
>JBAQJG010000614.1:0-1737 GCA_049300145.1 Chthoniobacterales bacterium
CGGCTTCATGTCTTTATCCTTTGTTGACAGTTTTTAATGCAATGTCCGTGCCAACCACCAAACAGACTTCACATCACTCGCTGCACCAGCGATTTACGTTGTATTGAGGAATCGCAGCGGCCTGTTCCTCAATCCGCTTTTGGGATTTCGCCGTCCCAACTTTGGGACTTGGAACGGTCGCTCCCAGCAAAGCTTAACGCGGTAGGCGCAGCAAAGCTTGCGCGCCCTGTCCAGTTTCCCGATTCGTTAGCACCAGAGATCCTGCATGAGCTTCAGCAATTTGACGACTCAATGGCAGACCGATCCCGGAACCGTCGGGTTTGGTAGTGAAAAACGGGACGAAAAGATTTGCCGGGTTCATGATGCCCGGCCCGTCATCCTGCACAAAGATCTCAACGCAACCCTCTTTTTCACGCCATCCGATCGCGACGTTTCCCTGAGTTTCGAGCGCCGCATCAACAGCGTTGTGCACCAGATTGATTAAAGCTTGTTCAATCTGTGCTGCGTCCGCACGAATCACCGTTTTCGGACCCGGCATGACTTGCACCTTGAGCCGTGGTTCCAAGTCCACAACCCGCTGCACCAGACTCGCAAGATCGACATCTTGTTTTTGAGGCGGCGGAAGCTTTGTTAATCGAGTGTAGGCCTGCAGGAAACGGCTGAGCGAATCGGCGCGCGACGCGATAGAGTGCAATCCAGCCCCCGCATCATCTTTCCAATCTGGCGGGAGAGGATCGCGACGCAGAAGAGATTCCAGGCTGGCGGCTAGTGATTTGATTGGTGCCAGCGAGTTGTTCATTTCATGGCCGAGGACACGCACAAGTCGCTGCCAGGCGCGACGTTCCTCTTCGCGCAGCGTGCGACTGAGGTCGGTTAACACCAGTAATTCGTGCGGTAATCCCTCCTCACGAAATGTGCTGCGCCGGATACCCCAACGACCTGAGCCCCCAGGGAAGTTCAATGTTAGCGGTTCGTCCTCGCTAACCTCAAGACACGTGTCGAGAGACAGTTCGCTTGCCGTTTTTCCTAACAACTTGTCCATCGGCTGATTGAGCAACGTTTCACCGGCGCGATTGACTAGCCGCAAACGTCGCCTGGGATCGAAGGTAAAAACTGCAACATCGATTTCACTCATGATCGTGCGTAAGAGCGCAGTCGCTTCAAAGGCGCCCAGACGTTGGAGACGCAAAGTTTCGCCGAGCGAATTGATTTCGAGGAGGACTTCGCCTAATGCATTGCCGCCGCGGGCTCCTCTGGCACGAATCGAGTAGTCGCCCTCGCGTAATGCCGCGAGCAAATTTGACATGGTTTGCAAGGGTCGAATGGTGTGTTCGCGCGTGCTGGAAACGAACACAGCGAAACAACCAACGATGAGAATCGTTAGTGTCCACTGTACTTTAGCGCTGTAATCACCCAACCAAAGCAGAGCAAGCGCCACAAAAATTGCGGGGAGAACTGCGGCAACCGTGAGCCAGGTAATTTTTCCTTCGTAGGAAAACCGATGCGGATCTTTTGTTTTAGGAGCCATCAAAGCTGCAAGCGGCAATGGGTAATAAGTTCGCCAAGTGCGGCCGGCAATCCGCGACTCTTAGAGACCATATTGCTGCAGGCGACGGTAGAACGCACTTCTGCTCAGCCCGAGTGCCTCTGCCGCTTTGCGCGCGTTGCCATCGTTCCGAGCCAGCGCTTTTTTGATGAGAAATGCCTCCACCTCTTCGAGGCTCATCTCCTCGAGAT
>JBAQJG010000615.1:0-3400 GCA_049300145.1 Chthoniobacterales bacterium
ACTCAAGATTTTCCAGAAGGAATTTTATTGCGAGAATTGCCACTTCACCTGGAGTCTTGAAGAGGAGCGCGCGTTCTTTCGCCTTTGGCGCCGTTTCTTTCCCGGTCGCGAGTTGGACAAGAGCTAAGGCGCTCGATCATTTGCTTGTCGCATCGGGGGTCGCGTCTGAAAATCATGGGCGACACGATTCGTAGATTGATCGTCGCATTGTTCCATCCATGAAGTGGCTCTTCGTTTTATTGCTGGCTTTGATCATATTCGGCGGCGCCGCCTTCTTTAGTTATCGTCTTTTCTTCAAACAGGAGATCGCTGTGCGTCACGAGCAGCACGGCGACGTTCCGCCTGAGCCAACGCCGGACATCAGCCTGCCGGAGTTTCAGGCTGCGGCGAAATTACGCCAGGAGGGCAAACTGGCCGAGGCTCGCGACGCGCTGGCCGCGTTCATTCAACAATATCCCACTGGTCTGCATGTCGAAGAAGCCAAGGATCTGCTGGGCGAAATAAACATCGACGTCCTGCTTTCACGCACTCCCTCCCCGGAGAAACAGGAATACATCGTCAAGCCAGGCGACGTGCTGGCGAAAGTCGCACGTAAGGTCAAATCAACGCCCGAACTGATCATGCGCATGAACAATCTAAGCGGCACTATGCTTCACATTGGCGATCGCCTGCTTGTTTCGCATCCCGATTTCTCCATCGTCATTCAACGCAAAGCGAAACTCGTCGTGCTGCTCGAGCACGGCGCCTTCTTCAAGCAATATCACGTGCGCGATGAAAAACTGGCAGCGAAACAGCCTCCGAAACTCACCACCAAGGTTGCGGAGACGATGGCGTGGAGGGACGGGAAGCGCATTGGATTCGGCAGCAAGGAGTACATCGGCAGCACGCGCTGGATCCGGCTTGGCGTGCCGGCTTACACACTTTATTCGGTGGCCGATTCCGCGCATCCGACTCTCGCGCAGCCGCCGCCACCCCAAGGCCTTGGCCTGGCCGCTTCCGATCTCGAAGAGCTGAGCGCTCTTGTAAACAAGCAGACGCCTGTCACCATTACAGACTAGCGAAAATGGAATCGCATCCGCTCGATTTTGAAAAGCCAATCTTCGAACTGCAACGGCGTTTGCAAGATTTGAAGGATCATTCCAACGAGCACGATGTCGATCTTGACTCGGCAGTTGAGGCAATTGAGGTCAAGATCCACGAAACCCGCCGCGAAATTTATAGCAATCTGAGCGCCTGGCAGCGGGTCCAAATCGCGCGGCATGTGCGACGCCCCTTCGCGCTTGATTACATCGAACGCTGTTTCACCAATTGGATCGAGCTGCGCGGCGACCGTCTTTACGCCGACGATAAAGCGATGCCGAGCGGCCTCGCCATGCTCGGCGCACAGCGCTGCGTAGTCCTCACGCACCAAAAAGGGCGCGACACGAAGGAGAACGTAATGCGTAATTTCGGCTGCGCCTATCCGGAAGGTTATCGCAAAGCGTTGCGCCTGATGCGACTGGCGGAGAAATTTGGCATGCCCGTGATCGCGCTGATCGATACGCCGGGGGCCTTTCCCGGCATCGGTTCGGAAGAACGCCACATTTCCGAAGCGATCGCGGTAAACCTGCGCGAAATGATGAACCTGCGCGTGCCAACTATCGCCGCCGTTATCGGGGAAGGCGGCTCCGGCGGCGCGCTTGGCATTGGCGTTGCCGACCGCGTATTGATCCTCGAGAACGCTTACTATTCGGTCATCAGTCCGGAAGCGTGCTCGGCCATTCTCTGGCGAGATCGGCGTCACGCCGCCGAGGCCGCTGAGGCGCTGAAATTGACGGCGCAGGATTTGTTGAAGCTCGGAGTAGTCGATGAAATCATCCCCGAGCCCGAAGGCGGCGCTCATCGCGATCACGATCTGGCGGCGGCGAATCTGGGCTCCGCGCTCCGGCAAAATTTACAGCGCGTCACTGAAACGCCGGTCGAACAGTTGCTCAAGAAACGCTACGAAAAATTCCGGGGACTGGGCAATTTCGCCGAAGGCAAAAGCGCAGCTGCCTCGACCCGTTCGTGAAATGATTCGCAGCGACCGGCGGGTGTTGGCCCAAATATTCCGGATTGGCGTTCTTGTCGCGCTGACACAAAGCAGCAGCTTTGCAGCCGCCTTCCGTTTCGAGCGCGACACGTTCGCGTTCGAAAACGCTACCGTCCTCAAATATAAAAACGGGGTTCCTTTTCTGCGCGCGAGGTCGAACAGCGACGATCCGCCCAACAAATACACCCGCCGCTGCTTCGTCATGACGCGCACCACGATGCAATTCCGGAAATTCGCTCGGTTCGATCCCCATGGCGCTCCGTTGGACGACAGGCAACTTGCGGCGCGCGTTCGCACGGTCGCGCATCGCGCGCCCTGGCGCGAATCGTTGCCAGAAAATCAGCGCGTCGTTTTTCCAGGCTATGCAAATCTGCGCGAGATGAGCAAAGCGCGCGCGCACGTGCTGCAAGAAAATATCGGCAGCGGGTTCCTAACTTACTTTCGGCCTAGCAATGCCCGCATGTTTTTCCAGCATAGTCAGAAATATCAGGAAAGAACTCACGCCAACCTCGATGCCGCCCTAACGCGCCGCGACCTGTTCGTCGGTTATCTTTCCACCTATCCAAAGCTAAGCATTAATCACGCGGTACTGTTTTACGCCCGAAAACCAAGTGGTGACGGAAGCCAAATCGAACATTATCTCGTTTATGATCCGAACCATGCCGAAGCGCCGCGGGAGCTGACCTGGTCGCCTTGGAACAGTACCTTTTCCTACCAGAAAGACATAGACTTCGTCGGCGGCTTTGTGCGTGTCTATCAAGCTTACGGCAAGTGGCTCCAGTAAGTTCGACGTTCGACGCTCGAGGTTTCGACGTCGAGCGATGGACATTAAGGGAATGTCTCCTGCACTAAGACTTCCCGTTTTTTGCCGGAAACAAGAACCGCAGCGCTGGATCGACGCGCGCCGCCCAGGCGCCTTCGCTGTGATCGCCCCCCTCGATTTCAGCGTAGATCAAATCGTCGCCTAGCGTCCACCCTTTCTTGATCAAGCGGTCGAGCAACGCCCGTGCGCGTTCCCAGCCTGGTTCGCGCGTTCCGGTGTCGAGCCAGATTTTCAGCGGGGGCTTTTTGTCCAGCTCCTCAACCATTTTGTAAATCACGCAATCATCCCACCAAACAGATGGCGACATGACGATGAGCCGCGTAAAAACATTCGGGAACCAAAGGCCGAGCGAAAGCGTTAACAGCGCGCCGAGCGATGAACCGCCCAGCGCGGTGAATTCCGCTTCCGGTTTTGTCCGATAGCGAGTGTCGATGTATGGCTTGAGCTCCTCGATCAAAAATCGACCGTAACTGCGAGCTAATCCGCGGCTACGTTTTTTCCGTTTT
>JBAQJG010000616.1:0-2231 GCA_049300145.1 Chthoniobacterales bacterium
AGTATGAACTGGTAGAAGGTGAGAAAGGGTGGATTTGAAACGATAAACCGTTTCCCGCGCCTTGCTGCTTTAGTTGTTTAACCGCCGCTGCCAGTTTTGCCAAACCTTGTTCAATTTGCGCTTGCGACCAGGCCGCAAATCCAAAGACGAATGCCGGATCCAACTGAGCCTTCATACAGAAGAAAGAAAGAGGCCGGGGCCAAACGCCGGTTTTTTCACGAGCGCGCATGAATACTGGTAAATCTTCCCTGCGCCGCAGCCAGGCGATGAAGTGCAAACCGGCCGGCGTTATTTCCAAATCGAAATAATCGCCCAGCCATTTTTGGAATTGTTCGATAAAGAATACGCGCCGCTGGGCATAGAGTTCGCGGACCTTTTTCACATGGCTGAGGAAAAATCCTTCGGTGATGAAACGCGCCAGGGTAGCTTGATCAATCGCCGGGGAATGCTGGTCCATGACCGCGCGCACCTTGACGAGGGTGTCAACAAGTTGTGGCGGTGCGACCAGAAAACCGAGGCGCAGCGATGGGTAAAGGATCTTGCTCATCGTGCCGGCATAAATCACCCGGCCAACATTGTCCAAACCTTGAAGACATGGCAGCGGCGGCCCATCGAAACGAAACTCGGAATTATAATCATCCTCCACGATGTAGCCGGCGCGTGACTCTGCGAACTCGATCAGAGCTTTCCGCCTTTTCAAGCTCATCGTCACTCCGAAAGGAAACTGGTGCGACGGTGTGACGAGAATGAGTCTGGGAGAATTCTGCCGTGAGCACTTCCCGATTACCAGCCCCTCACGATCGACCGGGCGCGGGACGATTTTGGCCCCGACAAAAGCGAAGACATTACGTGCCTGATGGAAGCCGGGATCTTCGATCCATGCCACTTCACCCTCATTGATCAGCGCGAGCGCACACGTCAGCATCGCCTGCTGCGTGCCGCCCACGACTACGATTTGGTCGGGATGACAATTGGCGCCGCGGAAATCGCACAAGTAAGCAGCGATTGCCTTCCGTAGTTCGATGTCGCCACGGCTTGAGGCATAGCGCAATAGGTGCGCTCCCTTTTTTGCCAAAACCTGCTCGCGCAAGCGTTCCCAAACAGCAATCGGGAATTCATCCACGGCCGGCAACCCCGCGACCAATGTGACGCCCGGCGGGCCGCCAACGCCGACATCGAGTTGTCGACCGCTGCGAAAATCGGTCATTCTGGTCACTCGTCGGGCGACACGCGGGAAATGCTCGGTGCGCGCGGTCGTCGCCGGCCTGGCAGCCTTCAGAAAAGTTGCCGGTAGATGATCGGCGACAAAGATACCAGACCGTTTCCGGGCTTGAAGATAGCCCTCTTCAAGCAGCTTTAAGAACGCCTGGTTTACGGTCGGTCTCGAAATCCCGAGAGTTGCAGCGAGAACTCGTGAGGAAGGCACACGGGAAGCGCTTGAATCAAAACTGCCGCTCTCAAGTTCTTCTCGTATTTGACGATACAGTTGTTGGTAAAGCGGCTCGGACGACGCGCGATCCAGCCGCACCATTTCGAACGACATGACTAAACGACGCCGGCGCTGCTTTGGGACCGATGAAACTGTGCGCCCGTAGATCGCACCATTCATTTTCACGATGCGACTTTCGCATCCAGAGAATGCTTTCTCAAGATGAGATGCTGCACAATTCTCCGATGCTGCGCAGCTCAAAGGCCTTTGTTCCCGCGACAAGGGAAACTGGTCACCCTTTTTAGCGCGATCTGGTCATTGGTAGCCTCTTCCCAATGAATAGCCTGAGTAACTAACAAAAAAAACTAATTATGAAAAGCACGTTATCAAAAACTCAGATCAAAATCTTGAATTGTGTGAGCGCATTCAACATTTGTCCGCATCTATTCCTTGCACTTTGCCTCATCGTCTGCACTTCCGGACTGCCCTTTTCGGTAAGCGCTGGTGGTCCGCCGCCCCACCACATCATCACATTCGATGCGCCCGGCGCAGGCACGGCATCCGGTGAGGGCACCGTGGCCTTTGGCCTGAACCTCACGGGAACGGTTGTCGGATTCTTCCGGGATACTAACTCTGCCCGGCACGGCTTTCTCCGTACTCCGTGGGGTAGCTTTATCACGTTCGACGATCCGGCAGCGGGCACTTGTTCGGCAAACTGTGGAGCGATCGGCGACGGTCAGGGAACGCGTGGTTACTCCATTAATCTATTTGGAGAGGTCGCCGGATTCTTCACCGACAACAC
>JBAQJG010000617.1:0-10592 GCA_049300145.1 Chthoniobacterales bacterium
ATCTCACCGTTCACGAGGCGATGCCCGGTCATTATTTGCAACTTTCGCATGCCAACGAATTTCACGCGCCGACTTTGGTGCGCGCAATTTTTCAGAGCGGTTCGTTCATCGAAGGCTGGGCCGTTTATTGTGAGCAAATGATGGCGGAGCAAGGCTACGGCGGCCATGAAGTAAAGATGCAGCAATTGAAGATGCGCCTCCGGGCAATTGCCAACGCGATTCTTGACCAAAGTATTCATGCCGGAGGTATGACCGAGCAGCAGGCCATGGATTTGATGATGAAAGAAACTTTTCAACAGGAAGGCGAGGCGGTCGCCAAATGGAAACGCGCCCGCCTCACTTCGGCACAGCTTTCTACCTATTTCGTCGGCGTAAGCGAACATCTCGACCTGCGCGAGGCGGCGAAAAAGAAACTCGGCAACGAGTTCAATCTGAAAAAATACAACGACCAGGTCATTTCCTTCGGCAGCCCACCGGTAAAATACGTGCGCGAATTGCTCGGATTGTAACTGGCTGGCGGATCCGTGCCGCCGAACACGATCTCGTATCAGGCGCGCCGCTTTTTAGCCGGTTTGCGCTTTTGTGCCGCAGTCGAGACCGATTTTTTTGTGCCCGATAACCGCACCAGTTCGTCGAGGTTAAAAGTCTTGCGTTTTCCTGTTTTCGCTTCCCGAAAAACGACTTGATACCAGCCGTTCATTCGCTCGACCCGGTAACGTTTTTGCCCGAGGCGCATCGGTTCACGTGCGATCACACGGTGGATGACTTTTTCATATCTCGAGCGGGACCAATGCCGCATCCGGCGGCGGCCCCAATCAATCACACGCCCGGCATCATCATAAGCCTCGGGGCGTTTCGGGAAATCGAGGAGCGAGCGCGCACCTCCAGCGAAAACCGAAGTGATGTGCCGAAGTGTTGTCGCATCGCTCAGGCGTTGAATTTGCTGGCGAAATGGCATCACGATTTCTGCCGCGATTGTGCGGAGACTAAGTATCCGGCCATCACGCAATTTCCAAAGCGGCGCGTTGACGTCCGCCGCGAATGGATTCGCGCCTAACGAGTCGCGCAGAATCCGCCAGCCACGACGCGATGAGTGCTTGTGCAAGCAGAACGGCGTCAGGCGAGGAATTCCACGCCGGCTCAATTGCCGCAGCCCAAACTCTTCCCAGCGCAGGACCGTCTCCACGACACCAGCGACAAAAGCGCACGTCGCTAGCATCAGCGCGGGATCAGGCGTAAAATCGGCGGTGATCTCGAGTCGCGTTTGGCGTGGCCGTACGCCCACAGCGCTGCTCTGGCGATTCGCTGCCAGCAAAAGGACCGGCGCCGGCAGAATGTGCGCGAGCAGATAGGCAACCTTGGTCGCATTGCGGGATTTTGATTTGCGCGCGGCAGGAAATGAGAAATTGTAGTGGGTGCTAAACCCCTGTAGCCGGCATTGGTGGCCACGACGCTTGCTCCAGTGATCCAGCTCCGCCCGCAAGTAACCAATCTGTTCCCACAGCAGGCGTGTCGCGCGATAACAACAGCCCCGCTCCAATTCGACAATCGGCGTGGCGACTTCAATCACGCCCGTGTCGAAGTAAATCGCGCCGCCGGCCGGCAACTGAAATGATTTTCCGGTGCGCGGGATCATTCGCCGGCGCACCAATCGGCGCGGATCGCCGAAAACGTTTTCCGGCCGCCGTCTTTTGCCATCGACCAAAAGATTAAACTCCGCCTCCAGACCGATGACTGCACGCGGCGGCGAGGTGCGAAATTCTCTCCCTCGAAAGCGACCACCCAGTTCTCCCTCCGAATTCTTCACGATAACAAAAAGACGTCAGCTCGTTTCGCTACATTGACGCGGAGTCAGGGTCAGAAACCCGAGATCGAGATGCAAATGGTCATCGGCTTCCCCGGCTCCCGATCCGAATGGCCGGACTAGCACTACTGGGCTGAGCGATACCGAGATGGCGCCGTATTTTTCAATTGATTTTGTGTCATCGAGAAAGGTGTCGCCGACTCGGTAAATATCCGCCGCTGTACCCCAGGCATGAATGCTTTTGGCGCCGCCGATCTGATGGGCAGGCGACCGGTAGCCGCCATTTGCGCTGACAAAAACGGGTGCGTCCACTTCCCGGCGAAAATCTTCCAAAAAACGCGCGAGCAAGACAATCGCACACGGCACGTAATGGGGGAATTCGCGCAAGAGCAGTTCTGCTTCACGACAATCGACTGTCATCAATTCCGCGAGTTTGAAGTGCGGCGCGAGCCGGATCTCATGCGCTTCCTGCCAACTGGCAACTTCATAAAAAAAACGCGGCAGATGGTGAAGATTTCCATGCGAGTCGCTTTCGGCTTCGCCTGGCCGCAGGAGCGCGCGATGCTCTGCCGGCAGCTTCAGACCGTCAATTGCGCGAAGTACCTCGGTGTTCATTTTGACTTCAGTTCTCTGCCTGTCAACGAGCGGTAAATCATTTCAGAAATGGCCGCGACGGTTTCGCGACGGCCATTTTGTTCCGCATCAAACTCCGTTAGGATAACCGCGATGTAGGGTTCACGTTCGGGCAAATACACGATCCCGACATCGTGGCACGCGGTCGAGATCTCACCGGTTTTATGCGCCACGGTTGCATGGGCCGGGAGACCGGCGGGAATCATCGAGTTGAAGCGCTGCGCGAGCAAAACATGGATCGCTTGTTCCTTGCTTTCCTTCTTCAGAAAGTCACCCCGCAATGCAGACAACAGCGTGAGCAATCCATCGGCTGTCGCTTCGTTGTCGATGCCCTTTTCATGGGCCGCCCGATCCTCGACCCCCCGTCGCAATTCTACCCCACTTACCTGCGCATCGCGCAGGATGTTGCGAGCGTATTCGACCCCCAGAAAATCGAGCAGCAAATTGGTCGCCAGATTGCTGCTCGCGACGATCATTCCTTCCGTCAGCGCTGAAATTTTCGCGGTCCGTCCAATCTTCTGGTAGAGTTCCGGCATCGCATCCGAGCTTGGATCCACGCGAAAAAGCGACCCGTTGGCTGCGCTCACGAAACGGTTTCGCACGTGGAGTGAATCATCCAGCCGGAGGCGACCCTCGTCCGCTGCGCGAAAAATTGCGAGGAGCACTGCTAATTTGATCGTGCTCGCAGCATGAAACCAGCGATCACCTGCCAGAGAAAATCGGAAACCGCTTTCGAAATCGAGCAGCGCCACTGCGACTGCGCGTGCCTTGCTTTCGCGAGCTAGTTTCTCCAGCACCTCGCGTAACGTTATGGAAGAATCGGCAAGACAAGTCATTGGACTGCTCTTTACATGGCAGTAGGGAAGTCGCAAATTCGCCGATGCCAAGCTTGGCCACATGGATGCGAGCGAAAGACGAAAAATGGTTTCAACTTTTTTTCGATAAACATCCGGGGATTCGCGTTTGCAATGCGCGGAAAGGCGAAGCCGCGCTCGAAGAGATCGACGGCTTGCTTTTAACCGGTGGATCGGACATTGCGCCGGAATTTTTGAAGCAGGAAGTGCCCGATCCCAGCATGCTCGACCAAGATGTCGATGTTGCGCGTGACCGCTGGGAATTTGCAGCCGTGAAAGATGCACTCTCGCGCGGTCTGCCGATCTTTGCGATCTGCAAAGGCCTCCAGCTTTTCAACGTCGCGCTCGGGGGCACGCTCAAGCTGGACATTCCCGGGCACAAACTTCCCGAACAAAAGGAGCACGATATTCAGCCGTTGCGTAGCGACGCGACGGCGAAGCATCGTTTCGAAATGGTGAACAGTTCCCATCACCAGGCGATCGATCGACTGGGCGAAGGGTTGGAAGTAGAAGCGTGGTGCGCGACCGATAACATCGTCGAGCAAATCCGCCTCGGAGGTTATCCATTCGCCCTGGCCGTGCAATATCATCCTGAGCGCGGCAGGATTTATAACGAGTTATTCGAGGATTTTTTCTCGCGATTGGATAATCATTGAAGCGTTGAACCAACCAGACGCTCTAACGATTCAATCCGTCTGAGGCGGGTTGATGCCAATCTCTTATTTGCCGCGATAAACGCAGCGCGCCGTCGGCGTTTCGTGGACGACAATCTCGCAGAGTCCGCGACATTGCGGCTGCAATTTTTTCCAGAACCACGCCGCCATGTTCTCGATCGTCGGATTTTCCAAACCTTCGACCTCATTTAGGTAAGAATGGTCCAATGTTTGCAGTAGCGGTTTCATGGCCGCGCCGATCTCGGCATGATCGTAGACCCAGCCGCTAATTGGGGCGACCTCTCCTTCCACCGAAACCTCGATCTTGAAACTGTGACCATGCATACGCCGGCATTTATGACCCTCCGGCGCGCTCGGCAAAGTCTGCGCCGCTTCAAAAGTGAAATCCTTCGTCAATCGCGCCTGCATCCGTCACACACCGCGCTGCGTGGGTCTCCAGATGAACTTGTGCATTTGAAATTGAAAGCGAACATCGAGTCGGTCCGCTAAAATCCATTCCACGATTTCGCGCGGATCGATCCGGCCGAAAATGGGGGAGAACAAAACGGCGTGGCACCGCTTTGACAAATTGAAAAGGCGCACTTTGTCGCACGACCAGTCGTAATCTTCGCGTGAACCGATCACGAATTTCACTTCGTCGAGGGCAGTGAGATGATCGACGTTAGACCAAAGGTTGCGCTCCGCTTCGCCACTGCCCGGCGTTTTCAAATCCATGATCCGATGCACGCGAGGATCAACCGCTGAGATATCGTGCGCGCCGCTGGTCTCGAGCAAAATCGTGTGACCCGCGTCCGCCAACATCGACATCAACGGCAACACATTTTTTTGCAGCAACGGCTCACCGCCAGTGATCTCGACAAGCGGACAGTTAAGCGCCGCGACAAGATCGACAACCTCATTCAGTTTTTGTTTTTTGCCTTCGTAAAATGCGTACTCGGTATCGCAATAATTGCAGCGCAGATTGCAGAAAGTCAGCCGCACGAAAACACAACGCTGCCCCGCCCAGGTGCTCTCGCCTTGGATCGATTGATAAATCTCGTTGATGGTCAGCGTTTCTTCGCTCATTCGCTTAGAGACCGCATTTTTGTGTCGCCTCGGTGAAGCTGGAGCGCTTCCGCAGGAGAGATGCCAGGTAGGAATCGACAAAAGGTGCGCTGCTGATTCGCGATAGATTAGCTGGCGTCTGAAGACGTGAGAAAATCGCGTAGGCAATCTTGCTTCTTGGGACACTCTTCTCTCCGTAGCCGGACGGAATGTTGCTCGACCAGTAGCGGACGTATTCTACGCCCAGCCGGTTCTCCGTTCCTAGAAAAATCGCGGAATGTCCGTGCTCGCTTCTGCCCACCTGTCGCGACCAGAATATTTTTAGGAAGTCGCCTGGCTTTCCCTGATCGAAGTTGTCGAAGTTTCGGCCAAGCCCCAGTTCGTGAAAGAGGCGAGCTGTGCCTGGCCCATTTGCGTTCCACCGGCCCCAGATCCCTTCGCCATCGTGTTGATCTCGGATGATGAGCTGATCCAGTGTAGCAAAATCGAAGTGGAGCTCTCCCCGCGCACGCAGCGCTTCGATAGTTCTGATGAACACGAGATAGGTCGCTCCCGAACAGAAACTCGGCGAGGCCGCTGAAGGAAGGATGAAAAACTTGCCGGACTCAAAATGGGCGGCGGATTGGAGTCGAATCTTTGCGAAACGCGATACTGAATAACGACCACCTTGCGGCATCTGTTTGATCTGCTCGAGAATCAACTCATTGCAATCATCAGCCAGAGATACACGCATGGTGAGGGCAAACGTCACGATCAAAGTCCATGCCGCTACTGTCTTCACGAAGGGACAAGTAAGCGCCAAATCCGCCACTGGCAACGGCCGTTGGCTTTCCGGGCAGAGTGTGCTAGACGAAATCGCATGCTGCGTTTCACGAAGATGAACGGCGCGGGCAACGATTTCGTCATGCTCGACAATCGTGCGGGCAATATTCACCTTAGTCGTGCCCAGGTCGCGCGCATTTGCGATCGCCATCGCGGCATCGGCGCGGATGGAATTTTGCTGCTCGAAACGACGTCAAACGGCGCAGATTTCCGGATGCGCTATTTTAACAGTGATGGCGGTGAAGCCGAAATGTGCGGCAACGGCGCGCGCTGTTTCGCGCGTTTTGCAAATCGAGTCGCGAGTGCGCCGGGAAAGATTTCATTTGAAACTCCAGCCGGCATAATCGGCGCCGAGCTTCATGATGAATTGGTAACGCTGCGATTGAACGACCCAAGTGATTTGCAATTGAATATCGCGCTTGGCACTGCGGGCAAAAATAGGACCGTCCATTTCATCAACAGCGGGGTGCCGCACGTTGTTGTTCCCGTTTCGCAGATTGACGAAGTCGATGTCCGGCAGGATGGAGCAGCTATTCGTCGTCACGAAATGTTTTTGCCGAAGGGCGCAAACGTAAATTTCACCGAGAAACGCGAAGGGAAAAGAATCGCCGTCCGCACCTATGAACGCGGGGTAGAAAATGAAACGCTCGCTTGCGGAACCGGCGTAGTGGCGAGCGCGCTCATTTTTGCTGCCACGGAGAATTCCAGCGGTCCGGTCGGCGTGCTCGTACGCGGCGGCGATGAGTTAACGGTCGCCTTTGAGAAGGACGGCAGTGAATTCCGAAACGTGACGCTCACTGGCCCGGCTGAGTTTGTCTTTGAAGGGACAATCGAACTCTAGTTAATCTGTCGCTCGAATTGAAAGGAGAAAGTGCGACGGTCAAAGACCGCCGCCACAACAAGAATGTTTCGCGGCACGTTCACTGCGCTGGTTACTCCGTTTCGCGATGGCGGGATTGATGTTCCGGCTTTCCAAAAATTGATCGAAGCGCAGATCGACGGCGGAATTACCGGCGTGGTCGCGGTCGGGACAACCGGTGAGTCGCCTACGCTTTCACACGACGAACGCGAGGAAGTGATCCGCCTTGCGGTCACAATCGCGGAAAAACGTTGCCAGGTCCTGGCCGGTACCGGTTCGAACGCCACCCATCACGCCGTGGCGGACACAAAAATGGCCGAAAAACTCGGCGCCGATGGCGCATTGCTTGTCGCGCCGTATTACAACAAGCCAAGCCAGGAAGGGCTCTTTCGCCATTTTCAAGCAATCGCACACGAAACGAATCTGCCCATCATGCTTTACAACATTCCCGGCCGTTGTGGCGTCGACATCGGGCCGGAAACAGTCTTACGCCTCGCCGCGGAATGTCGAAATGTTGTTTCAATCAAGGAAGCGAGCGGGAGCGTTGAACGCGTTAGCGAACTGCGCAGCCGTTTGCCTAACGAATTCACGATCTTGAGCGGTGACGATTCGTTGACGCTGCCGTTCATGTCGGTCGGCGCGGTTGGTGTCGTAAGCGTCGCTTCGAACTTATTTCCCGCGGAAGTTGGCGCGCTCGTCCGCGCGTATGAGTCTGGCGATGTGAAGGCGGCGCAAAAATCACATCGACAATTGTTCCCCCTCTTCAAGGATTTGTTTATCGAGCCGAACCCGGTACCAATAAAGACTGCGCTCGCCTGGCGCGGTGCGATGTCGGGTGAATGCCGGTTGCCGCTCTGCGAAATGAGCGAAGCGAATCAGGCGCGTCTGCGCAAAACGCTCGAAGCATTCGAACGATCAAAATGAAAAAGCCGGTGCGCGTTC
Source organism: Chthoniobacterales bacterium (assembly GCA_049300145.1). Taxonomy (GTDB): domain Bacteria; phylum Verrucomicrobiota; class Verrucomicrobiia; order Chthoniobacterales; family UBA10450; genus AV133. The sequence goes on from JBAQJG010000617.1 coordinate 7,633, forward strand.
TGCTTGTCGGCGCGAAGGGGCGGATGGGGAAAGAGATTGCCGATCTTGCCAAAGGCGACCCAAGCATTGAGATCGTGGCGCAGTGTGACCTGGGTGACGCGATCGAACCGGCCATGAATGATTGCGATGTCACAGTCGATTTCAGTCACGCCAATGTCGTCGAGGGGATTTGCTGTGCGGCATTGCAACATCGACGGCCACTGGTCGTCGGCACTACGGGTCATTCGGCGGAGCAACGCCGCATAATTGAAGAGGCTGGCAAATCCTTACCGATTGTTTTCGCCTCCAATTTCAGCGTGGGCGTGAACGCGTTGTTTTCGTTGACGCGCAAAGCGGCCGAAATCCTCGGACCAGAATTCGATTTGGAAATTGTTGAGACGCATCATCTCATGAAAAAGGATGCCCCCAGCGGCACAGCGAGAACGCTCGCAGAAATTTTAAGGACAGCGCGAAAGCTGGACGGCCAGGTTCCCATTCAATCGATTCGCGAAGGAAAGGTGGTTGGTGATCATACGGTGAGCTTTGGCGGGCCGGGCGAACGACTTGAGCTGACGCACCGGGCGAGCAGCCGCGAAATTTTTGCGCGCGGAGCCTTGCGCGCGGCGCAATGGATCATTGGGAAACCCGCGGGTCTTTACTCGATGCAGGATGTGCTCGGACTCTGAATTTGTACCGGCGCTCGATGAGCGTCGGAAAAATTAATGCGACGGTCACAGACCGCCGCTACAGGAATTTGAAATGAGAACGGGCGTTGCTCTCGGGTCGAATCTTGGTGATCGGCTGGCGGCCTTACGTGCGGCACGAAAAGCAATTGTCAATCTTGGCGGCGTCGAGCCGCCACTTCTGTCTTCGGCAATTTACGAAACAGAACCAGTGGACTGTGAGCCAGGCGCGGAAAAGTTTTTGAATGCGGTTCTTGAGTTCGATTACGAAGGCGATCCGGTAAATCTTTTGAAGAAGTTGACGGAAATTGAGGGCGCGCTTGGCCGCCCGCGCCATCGGGCACGCAATGTTTCTCGCCAGATCGACATCGACCTCCTGTATCTTGGTGAGATGAAGATTGACACCCCGAAAGTCCAATTGCCGCATCCGCGAATGCATTCCCGTCGGTTCGTCCTGCAACCGCTGGCGGATATCCGGCCGGACCTGGTCCTGCCGCGGCAGACAAAAACCGTCCGCGAGTTGCTCGCGCGACATGATGATTCAAGTAAAGTGGTTCGATTGACAAAAGATTGGCAATCTCGATGAAAGATTTTCGCGAAATGAAGCGGCGCGGTGAAAAGATCACCGCGCTCACTGCTTACGATTATCCGACGGCGCGTTTGCTCGATGAAAGCGGAATTGACATCATCCTGGTGGGCGATTCGTTAGGCATGGTGGTGCTCGGTTACGAAGACACGACGCGCGTGACGCTGGAAGAAATGTTGCATCACACCCGAGCCGTCGCGCGCGGAACCAAGCATGCATTGCTCGTTAGCGATATGCCGATTCACAGTTACGGCACGCCGGAGCAAGCGTTGGCGACGGCAAGACAATTTGTCGATGTTGGCGCGCAAGCGGTGAAACTCGAAGGTGGTGAGCGTCATGTGCCGCAGATCGAAGCGATTACGCGCGCAGGCATTCCGTTCCTGGCTCACATCGGGATGCTCCCGCAAAGCGTGCGCGAAGAAGGGGGCTACAAGGTCAAAGGCCGCACACAAACGGAAGCAGAAGCGTTAATTGCTGATGCGCACGCCGTGGAAAAGGCCGGTGCTTTCGCCGTTGTTTTGGAAATCGTTGCCCAGGAAACTGCGAAACAAATTACGAACGCGATCGGCATTCCGACCATCGGGATTGGCTCGGGTGAGCATTGCGACGGACAGATTTTGGTTACGCACGATTTGATCGGCTTGTTTCCGTGGTTCACTCCGAAATTTGTTTCACCCGAAGCGCGCGTGGCGGAAGAGATTCGTCGCGCGGCAACTTCGTTTATCGAACGAACCCGGAACGGCAACGCATTGCCTAATCGCTAGGCGGGGTGGGCGATTGAGGTTGTAGCCGTCGCCCTGCGGGCGACGCGCGCTTCGCACAGCAAAGCGCCTACAGCCTCGTTTGACATTTTCGCCGCGCTGCCGGTTTGTTGGAACGCAATTATGAGAGTTTCCGAGTTCGATGATCCTGAGTACGAAGCGCTTTTGACAGGCAGCAAACAGCGCAGTTGGCTCTGGTTTGGCCTGATCGTTTCGCTCGCCTTGCACATTGCGCTCTGCACTTATTTTTATCGAACGCGTTTTCAATCCCTCGATGCAGTCTTTGCGGAGATGCAGCAAACACCCACGTTCAAGATCAAAAATGTCGATCTTGCCCAGCAACTCGACAAGAGCAGCATGGATCAAACCAATGCGGCCGCGAAACCGAACCCGGACCAAACGCAGGAACAATTGCCCGACGAGAAAAAATCGTTCGATAAACTTTTGCAGGAAGTTCAGGCCAGCACCGCGATGCCGGACGACACGCGCGATGTTTTGCCGGACCAACCGAAGGTGGAACAACCGGACGTGAACTCCGTGCTCAATGAGATTGAACGCACCACCGCCCAGACTCTTTCCAAGGATCCGAACGCGACGCATGAGCAATCTTTGCTCAATGAGACCGCGGTCTCGGGCCGGCCGCAGCCGGCGCTGACGGGCGACCAGCTTGCCACCAGCACGATGATCAAGCGACCAAACACGTTCACGAGCAAGATGCCGGGCGACAGCGCCGGGCCGAACAAAAAAGGCGCCCCGGGCTTCAGCGACCTCGATCAGTTGCTAAGGCAAAAAGGTCCGCTTGGTTCGGGAACGAAACTACAACTGCCGGACGATCAGCTTTTCGAATATGACAGCGCAGCATTGCAATTGAGCGCGGCCGTGAAATTGGAAAAGGTCGGCACGCTCATTAAGCGCAACCCGAGAGCGACGTTTACGGTCGAAGGTTACACG
>JBAQJG010000618.1:0-1541 GCA_049300145.1 Chthoniobacterales bacterium
CAAAAAATGGAAGCAGCAGGTGATTCCATTTCTCGCCCAGGTCCTCAATCTAAAAACCGATAATATAAACGAGGATGCTGCGTCGATGGTAACAGACGCTTCAGCCGCGAAACTGGGCATCAGCGGCGGGGTGGTCAGCGCAGGCTATTACACTGTCAATTTATTATTTTTTGACGAGGACCGCCGCCAAGTAGAGCACAGCGCCCGCGTAGCCGAGAAAGTGATCAATAACCTCGGTTTTACTGCCAGGATTGAAACAATCAATACGATGGATGCGTGGCTCGGCAGTCTGCCAGGGCACGGGGTTGAAAATGTCCGACGGCCCTTGGTGAACACCATGAATCTGTCCGACCTGCTGCCTGTGTCCTCTATCTGGACCGGAGATAACAAAGCTCCCTGCCCATTTTATCCGGAAGGGTCGCCCCCGCTCATGCACGTTCTCACGACAGGGAGCACGCCATTTAATTTTAATCTTCATGTCCGTGATATAGGTAGCACCCTCGTCTTCGGACCGACGCACACCGGTAAATCCAGCTTCCTCGGAGCCAACGCGGCGCAATTGCGCCGCTACCCCGGTATGACCCTCTATTGCTTCGATAAGGGTATGAGTATGTACACCTACTGCACGGCCGCGGGGGGCACGCATTATAACGTTGCGGGCGACGACGAAACGCTAAGCTTTTGTCCTTTGCAGTATCTGGACACCGACAGCGACCGATCGTGGGCCGCCGAATGGCTGGAACAAATCTGCGCCCTAAACGGCCTTTTAGTGACGCCGGCGCAACGCAACGAAATTGGAAGGTCAATTAAGAGTCTGCATCAGCGAAAGCATACAAGTTTAACGGATTTTTGTTCCACGGTCCAGGACAACGCAATCCGTGAAGTGCTAAACGAGTACACGCTGGACGGTTCTAAGGGACGATTGTTTGACGCGCAGGAGGACACGTTAGGTTTGGACGCCTTTACCGTTTTTGAGGTGGAGGAACTAATGAATCTTGCGCCGAAGTACGGCTTACCGATTCTTCTCTATCTTTTCCGGCGCATCGAACGTTCGTTGCGTGGTCAACCCGCCGCGATTTTTTTGGATGAGGCTTGGCTCATGTTGAGCCACCCGGTTTTCAGAGACAAAATCAAGGAGTGGCTGCGCGTTTTGCGCAAAGCGAACTGCCTGGTCTTGATGGCGACCCAGAGCCTTTCGGACGCGATTAACAGCGGAATCCTAGATATCATCAAGGATTCAACGGCCACCAAAATTTTCCTCCCAAATCCCAATGCAAAGGACGAAGACGGAGGAGCGCTTTACCGGCGTTTCGGATTGAACGACCGGGAGATCGAAATCATCGCCGGGGGCAACTCCCAAACGTGACTATTATTACAAGAGCGACGATCACCAGCGACTTTTTGACTTGGCGCTCGGGCCGCTGGCCCTCGCCTTTGTCGGCGTCAGCGATAAGGAGTCAGTGGCCCAAGTAAAGCGGTGCCAAGAGCGCTTTGGGAAGCAGTGGGTGTACGAGTGGCTACGTCGCCGCGGCCTAACATTG
>JBAQJG010000619.1:0-1650 GCA_049300145.1 Chthoniobacterales bacterium
TTTGGAATCATTCCGTGAGCGATGACAGCGGAATTTTTCAGCTCGGGGACTTCGGCAGCGGATAGGTGACTCATTAACGTGCCATCGTCTTTTGGATCGCGCAGTAAACCGGGAACATCACTCATAAAGACGAGCCGGCGCGCCTTGAGCGCAACGGCCGTCCTGGCCGCGGCGATGTCGGCGTTGCAATTGTAAAGCTCTCCGTCCTGCCCGCGTGCAGTGGGACTGATGACGGGCGTCACGCTCCTCCGAATGCATTCTCGCAGCGGCTCAACATCGAGATCGACAACTTCGCCGACGAATCCAAGATCGACCTCCTCACCGTCTTCATCTTTCTGAGACAGTTTTCGGCAACGAAAAATATCTGAGCCGGGAAAGCCGCGTGCTTTCCCGCCAAAATCCTCGATCGCCTTGACGATTTCCGGATTGATCTCGCGCGAAAGCACTTGATCGACAATTTTTGCCGTCGCCGCGTCGGTCACGCGATGGCCTTGAACAAAGGCCGATTTAACTCCCGCAGTCTCAAGCGCGCGCGTGATCGCTTTGCCACCGCCGTGGACGACGACCGGATTAATCCCGACCGCTTCGAGAAAAACAACGTCGCGTGCGACGCGATGCCGCACTTCTGCGTCCGGCGAATCCATAAAACTGCCACCATATTTCACGACGAAGATTTGCGAGCGAAAACGCTGGATATAAGGCAGCGCTTCGAGCAATGTCGCCGCTTTGGAAATGATTTCTTCCATTTCTCAACCGCTGAGCGTGCTCGGGTCGCTCACGTCGCCCTTGTTCAGCGTGACATAATCCTCGGTCAGATCGCTCGCATACATGACGAAGTCCCGCGCCCCGGCGTGAAGATCGATATGGAGATCAAACTCCGGCGCCGAGGTGATTTTCGCGAGTGTGTTCAAAGCGACATTTGTCGGGCGACCACGCCGGAATGCAAAAGCAATCTCGCGTTCACCAGCGCGGCTGTAGCCAACATCGATAATAGACTCCTGCACTTTCGCCGTCGAATAGCCGAGCGCGCAAAGAATTCGTCCCCAGTTTGGATCGCCGCCGCACCAGCTCGTTTTCACGAGCGTGCTATTCGCGATTGCGCGAGCTGCTGATTCTGCTTCACGCGCGTTGCGCGCGCCATGCACATGCAGGGTGATGAATCGGGTCGCGCCTTCGCCGTCGCGCACAATCATCTTAGCCAGTTCGAGCGTAACAAAGGCGAGCGCACGCCGGAAGATTTCGACTCTCGATTCTCGATTCTCGATTCTCGAATTTCCGGCGAGCCCATTCGCGAACATGATGACGGAATCGTTCGTGCTCATGTCGCCATCCACGGTGATGCGATTGAAGCTTTGCGCGACCGCCGCTTCCAGTGCGCGCTTGAGAGCATTCGATTCGACTGCGGCATCGCTTGTAATGAACGCGAGCATCGTTGCGTGCTTCACTCCAACCGGCCACAGGCCGGTAGCTACAGCCATTCCCGGCTTAATCATTCCCGCGCCTTTGCAGATTCCGCCGATGCGCACCGCTCGATTGTCGATTTTAAATTCGACCGCGATTTCTTTGCGACGCGTGTCCGTGGTCATGATCGCTTCGGCAACTTGCCGGGCGTTCGTTGTCGATCTTACCAGCAGGGGCGCACATTCGCGG
>JBAQJG010000620.1:0-16687 GCA_049300145.1 Chthoniobacterales bacterium
CGCGGCAAGCTCGGCTTTCGCCTGCGCGAGCCGCGCGTTGGCACGGTCGGATTCCAAACGAATCGCCCGAAGTGCGCGCTGCTCCGCCTCTACTTTCGATAGCGCGCCGATTTTGCAGAAGCGCTCGACGCCGGCGGCGTTTCTTTTCGCGCGTTGGAAATTCTTTTCCAACCGTGCAAGATCGACATCTAGCGCGGGGGCGACCGCCGCACTCGCAGGCAGCGGTTCGTCGGATCGATTTGGAATCAACAGCGGCGGCTCGATTTCGAACGAAACATCGGCGTCGGCTGGAGGCGGTTCGTCCGCGGCCAGCGCTGCCATCGCCATTGCGACAACCGCGACCGGCAACGTCAAGACGCGCCTCATGCCATAACCTTATCATGAAATTCACGGCAGCGACCAGCGGTGTTCGTCTTTGATGTCGGGCCGCGCCAAAAATTGTTCTTCCACACTTTGCGGTCATCGCCCCTCTACGCCTCGATACCGCGCCGTGGGGCAGGTCAGTTGAAATATGCTCTTGCGTCTGCCTCGTCGTGACCTTTGCGTCCTTTGTGCGAGGCGTTAACAGTTTCGGTTTCACGCGCTCGGAGTTGCGCACGCTACGCGCGCTTAAAACTCCGGCCGGGGTTCAGCGATTTCTCGATGACTTGCCGTATAATCTCAACTACACGGCGCGGTCACCGCAAGAAGTCTTGCGCGATCGCACCGCGTCTTGCCTGGAAGGCGGAATCTTTGGCGCGGCCGCTTTGCGCGTCCTCGGATTCCCGCCATTGATCTTTGACCTGGAAGCGGATCAGGACACCGATCACGTCGTCGCCATCTTCAAAGTGCGCGGACATTGGGGCGCGGTCGCCAAATCGAACTTCACCGGCTGTCGGTATCGCGAACCGGTTTACCGAAGCCTGCGCGAACTGGCCATGAGCTATTTCAACATCTACTTCAATCTGCGCGGCGAGCGCACGCTGCGCCGCTATTCACGCCCAGTCAACCTCGCCCACTTCGATCGCCTCCACTGGATGAGTTCCGAAAAACCGATCTGGTTCATCGCCGAACATCTTTGCGAAATCCCGCACATCTCGCTGCTCACGCCGGCGATGGAAAAACGCCTCACCCGCCTTGATCCGCGCACCATGCGCGGCGAAATGGTCGGCCACAGAAAAAAGTAGCCGAGGATTGTTATTGCTCGGTGGTAGGATCGATTACCGATTTGACCTCTGAGATTCGATTAGCCGGAAAGCCGCCTTGCTTTGCGTGTTCCTGCAGTATCTCCTTGTTTGGCGCGATGTAGAGGCAGTAAACCTTGTCGTCGGTGACATAACTTTGCACCCACTGGATCTGCGGGCCGAGATTGTGCAGCACTCCGCAAGATTTTTGTGAGATACCTCGCAGTTCTTCGGGCGAGAGTTTCCCGGCGTTCGGAATCTCACGCTCGATTACAAATCTTGGCATAAGAATTGGCCTCGAACCTTTTTTACCCGCGAAACCAAACAGGAGTCAACCCTACACTCCCACGATCGCTTCCTTCACTCAACGCAGATGCGGGTTACTACCGCAATCGCTTCCTGCTCCAGCGGCGCTTTTGAATAACCGATCGTGACGCATTCAAGAAGATACTTGCGCAGGAAAGGCAGGATTCCGCCGAGCCGCTCGTATTGCGCGGTGTGAACGAGCTCGTGCGCTACGAGCGATCGATCGCGCCAGCAATCTGAGCGAACAAAGATGCCGTGACCTAAAGTCAGTCCCCGTGGAGCTGGCGTGAGAAATCGAATTGCTCCCGCCGCAGCCTTTAAAATTGGGTGGCGAGGCGTCGGGATAGTATCCACTCGTAATAGGCGAACACGCTCGGGCTCCCGAACTCCGATTGCCTTTGCATCGATAATTTCTTGCTCAGCAAGTGGTAAACCTTCGCGCAAAATTCGCGCCTCCTCCTCAGCGGCCCATTCCGCTGCCAGCGGAAGCAGCGTTTCAATTTGGTCGAGCACCAATTTTCGATCCACATAAGAAAACCAAAGCAGGAACCTGGCCCTCTCGATCGAGATTCTTGCGGTAGCGGCGGCTCTTGGCTCTCCTCAGCGGCAATTCACGGCGATGCGAGAAACGACAATGAGCTTCGTGTATTTAATTGCCTCGCGCCGCCATCGACTTGACCGGATGCGATTCGATTGCGCCCAGGTCCGGATTATTGCGCTCAATCCACTCACTGATCTGCGCGATGTCCGACGTTGATAAGCCTTCGGCTGCCAATTGCTGTTTTGCAACGGCTCCGAACACGTTGACGCCGCTCCATCGCATCGAGTTGTAAAACATTCGGTGCACCGCATGACTCCGATTTTTGATCGCAAGCGACGTCATGAAAAACAAACGCGTTTCAATCGGCACGTTGCGCGCTTCATTGCATCCGTGCATACAGCAGGACGATGTAGAGAACAAAAGCAGCGATACCAAATACAACCAGCGCCTTATGATACCGCTCCCGGGGCGTAAGCGCGCCGATGAGTAACGTCACGCCGAAGACCGCGTGGAATGCGAGATTCGTTGGGTGAGGCAACGTCCCATCCAGAACGACATCTTTGCAGACGCTCACCACAATGTTGGCGAAAGCGAGCGAGAAAAACCACCCGCGATGCGCGTAGAAATTTTCTCTCAGATCGACAACTTCTTCACCAAACAAATCTGGAAAAACCAACCCCGCCACCATGTAAATAAGTATCGTTTGCAGCAAGACCATGGCGAACTGCTGAAAAGTCCAATCGTGACGATTGCGCATCCCAAACATCGACCACCAGTTCTGGAAACAAACCAGCAGCACGAGCACGGCCCAGACGATGACCGGCCAATAAAGTCGCACGCGCACGCGCGAAAGAAGCAATCCGCGAAAGCCCTTTAGGATCTGAGTGACGGCCAGACCGAGAAGAACCGAGAGATAACTAAACTCGTCCATGTCGATCTTGTGTTGCGCCGCGCCGTTATTAGCAAATCCGCGCCTATCATGTCGATCTTACCCCGCAAGAAAATTACGACGCGCGCAGTCTCTGCAGTTAAAGTAAATTGTGAAATGAGCGTACAAGTTTACGGCTGTAATCACGTCGTGATTGAAGTGGACGACATCAAGAAGGCGATCGCGTTTTACAAAGATGTTTTCAATTTAGAAAAACTCGACAGCGGCGAAGGCGACGCGTTTTTTAAGCTCGGCGAACATCAATTTCTCGCGATTTTCGAGGTCGAGAAATTACAACCCGACCGGATGCGGCATTTCGGCATCATGGTGCGGGACGAACAACAGCTGGCGGAGGTACGCAATAAAATTACCGGCAAGTATAAACTAAAACTCGAGCCGCCGTTCGTATGCGATTTTCGCGATCCGTGGGGCAACCGCATCCAGGTTGTCGATCTTCATGATGAATCGCTCATTTGGCTTCTTCCTTACCGCGAAGTGCAGAAAGCGGGGATTAAGTTCGCGGGGAAATAAGAGTCCCCGCACCAAGGCCGCAAATGGCACAGAGAAAATGGTTTCGTCCTTCCTCCGTGTTCTTTGTGTCCTTTGTGCAGAATAATTTCTGACCCTACATTTACACGCATGAGTAAACTCGCGGGCAAAAACATTCTTATCACCGGCGCCTCACAGGGACTGGGGCGCGAGATGCAATCGCTTCCGCGGCTCGGAAGCGACGTAACAAAGCGGTCGTATCGGTATTTTCAACCATCCAGAGTTCGCGCCAGCACCGAAAACATAATATGAACTTATTTCCATTCAGATCTGCGTGGCCTTGCGAATCTCGGAGCAATGTTTCCCTGCCAAACGTGTGGCTCGAAAATAAGAAGCGACATTTTCGAATGTCGCAAATGAGTTCCTGGCAGCGGACGATTGCGCTTGTCGCAGCCGCCGCTGCGCTCGCGGCCTCGGTCTGGATCGCTCCCGCGTGCTTGGCGGCAGGGGTTTACCTACAAACCAATCTCGTCTCGGATTTGCCAGGCATGGCGGCTCATACTGATTCCCACCTGGTGAACCCCTGGGGGATCGCCTCGAGCGCGAACTCGCCTTTCTGGGTCGCCGACAATCACACGGGTGTCTCGACCCTCCATGACAGCAGCGGGACGCCACAGTCTTTGGTGGTGACAGTGCCGCCTGCGCTGGCCGGCACGGTAGGAAGCCCGGACGGGATTGTTTTTAACGGCAGTAGCGACTTTGAAGTCTCTCCCGGGTCGCCGGCGCATTTCATTTTCGCAACGGAAGACGGCACCATTTCCGGTTGGGCGTCGGGAACGACCGCCGTGATCAAGGTGGGTAGCGCCTCAGGGGCGGTGTATAAGGGACTTGCCGTCGGTAACAACGGGACAGCGAATTTCCTCTATGCCGCGAATTTCCACGCAAACGCGGTCAACGTCTTTGACCACAATTATGCGCCGGTCACGCTTTCCGCTGGCAATTTTAGCGATCCAACAATCCCTATGGGTTATGCGCCGTTCAATATCCAGAACATTGGTAAAGGGTCGACCATTACCGGTGGCGCATTGTATGTCACTTACGCGCTGCAGGACGCGGCCGGACACGATGACGTCCCTGGCCCGGGACATGGATTTATCAATAAGTTCGACCTGAACGGCAACTTGCTCGGCCGTTTTGCCTCGCAGGGAACGCTGAATTCCCCCTGGGGCATGGCGCTCGCGCCGGCCGGATTCGGCGAGTTTGGGGGCGATCTCTTGATTGGCAATTTTGGCGACGGCCGCATTAACGCTTTCGATCCAACGACGGGTGCCTTTCTCGGGCAATTGACGGATGGTTCCGGCAATCCAATTACAATCCAAGGACTCTGGGGGTTGCGCTTTGGCAATGGCGGCAATGGCGGCGACCCAAACACATTGTATTTTGCCGCAGGAATCCCGGGGCCGGGAGGGATGGTCGAAGACCATGGCTTGTTCGGCAGCATCAGCCTGGTGGCGGCCGAGCGCCAATTGGTTAATATTTCCACGCGAGCGTCAATCGGCACAGGCGACAACGTAGCAATCGCCGGATTCATTATTCACACCGATCCGCCGGCGCTCACCGGTACCAAGCGCGTCCTTCTCCGCGGCCTTGGCCCTTCGCTTAAAGTGAATGGCGTACCCGTTCCCGGCCGTCTGGCTAATCCGTTCCTCGAGCTGCACGATATCAACGGCACGCTCATCGAGAGCAACGACAACTGGATGAATTCACCGGAGAGAGCTGCCATCATGGCGAGCGGCCTGGCCCCCACTGATCCCCATGAGTCAGCCATCCTCAGGACTTTGATCGCGGGCACCAATTATACCGCCGTCCTGCGCGGCGTGAACAACACCACCGGCATTGGCTTGGTAGAAGTTTATGATCTTGAACCGACCAACGACACGCATTTGGCCAATATTTCGGGTCGCGCCTTTGTTTCTACCTGGGACAATGTGTTGATCGGCGGCGTGATTATTCAAGGCAATACAGCCGAACAAGTTCTGTTTCGTGCGCTCGGGCCATCGCTCGCCGCCAAAGGCGTCAAGAATGCATTGCCGGATCCAACATTGGACTTGTACGACGTGAACGGAACGCTAATCGCGCACAACGACGACTGGATGAATTCACCGAACAAAAATGCCATCATAGCAACCGGCCTGGCTCCCACTAATCCGAGGGAATCAGCAATCCTCGAGACACCGGCTCCCGGCAACTATACTGCGATCGTTCGCGGAAAGAATATGATTACCGGTAATGCGCTTGTGGAAGCTTATCGGCTCGGTCCCTGATCCTGGGCCACTGCCCATCCGCCACCACCCACATCGCGATGAGGTTGTAGATGTTTCGCTCTGCGAAACGCGGCGGCGCGCGCAGGCCAATACCGCGCGGACAGCACGTCGCTCAGAGAGCCGCGTTTACAGACAAGATTAGCCTAGTGTAACCCGCCGGCTTGCGTTTGTTGAGCGTCACATGCGAGACGCCCGTTCGACTACGCTCAAGGCAGGCAATGCGCTATTCTTGCTATCCCCAAGAACGACTCATCATGATCTCATTTATCGTTCCGGCCTATAACGAAGAGCTGGAGCTTCCATCAACTATCGCCGCAATTCGGGCGGCGGCGGAAAGCGCGCATCAAGCGTACGAAGTCATCGTGGTCGACGACGCATCGACGGATGCTACGACGAAGGTTGCCGCAGTGGCTAATGCCCAAATTGTTTCGATCAATCGCCGCCAAATCGCCGCCGCTCGCAACGCCGGTGCCCGTGCCGCGCACGGTCAAATCTTGTTTTTCGTCGATGCCGACACGCGTATCAACTCCACGCACGTTGTCGATGCAATCGCCGCACTCGAAGCCGGCTATGCCGGCGGCGGCGCACGCGTAATGACTGATGGCGTGATCCCGCTGTGGGCGCGCATCTTCTTGCGCGTCTTTTGTACCATTTACTTCGCGCTCAACCTCGGCGCGGGCGCCTTTCTCTTCACAACCCGCCGCAATTTCGATGCGACCGGCGGATTCGATGAGCAATTTTTTATTGGTGAAGAAATCTATTTTAGCCTCGCCCTGAGAAGAGTTGGACGCTTCAAAGTTTTGCGCGAACCGATCCTCACTTCTGGGCGAAAATTGCGCATGTATTCTGCACGTCACATTTTGTTGCGTTCATGCACGATCATGATCAGAGGGACCCGCGCGGTGCGCTCGCGAGATAAACTTGAATTTTGGTACGACGGCAAACGCGAAGATCCCGGCCCGGGGTAGCGATTCGTCCATCTGCGCTGCGATCGACCGAGATCAGTCAAAATGAAGATCGGAAATCCCTGCAGCCCGCCGCGCGACGAATATCCGGCGATTGACGAAGAAGCACGGAAGAAATTTCAGCGGTGCTCTCTAAGCGCTGACAAAATTCGCAACACGCACTCGAACAGCTATCATAGACCGCCGCTGCAGAAGATGTCGATTTTGGCCGCACGAAAAGTGTGGATTTCGAATTGGCGAACCTGATATCCTCGCCGGCCTAACCAAAACAAACTATGTTACACATCATCTGGTCCATTATCGTGGGTGCCGTCGTTGGCTGGATTGCGGAGTTAACCCTGGGAGCCCGCCTCGGGTTCTGGAAATGCGCGTTGTTGGGCATCGCCGGTTCGATCATCGGCGGCTTGATCGCGCGACTCTTCTCGAGACCAGCGCCCGGATCTGCGTTTCACCCGGCCGGTTTCATCATGTCGATCATCTGTTCGATCTTGTTGCTCTATCTTTGGCTGAAGTTTGCCGCGACGCCCGCATAATTTGAAAACGTCGAACTTTACCAGCGATGCGGAGGTTGCTGCGCTGGTCGAAGCTTTTGAAACTGGGACCATCCCGGCATCCGAATTCACTCACGTCGCGCATATCGCGGTGGCGCTGAGGTACCTCGAGAACCTGGCGCCCAACCAAGCGCGAGAGCGAATGCGCGAAAGAATTCGCGCGTTCGCAGCACATCACGGCGCCGGCAATCTTTACCATGAGACGCTGGCCACGTTCTGGATGCGATTGCTCGAACATGTCGCCCAGACGTACGACGTCGAACTTCCACTCTGGCAGCGCATCAACTTAATCGTCGCGCGCTGGGGAACCTCGGCCCCAGTTCGAGCGCATTACACTCGCGAGTTGATCACATCCAAAGCCGCTCGCGAACATTGGATTCCGCCGGATCGTTTGCCGCTGCCGTTCTGAGCTCACAGCGGCGCGACTTGCGGAAACGCCTTCTTCGTTTAGAATAGGCGCTTCGTTTATGGCGGAGAGCACGGAAACGTTGAGCATCACGGAGTTCCAGCTGCATGAAAAGGATACGGGCAGCGCGGATGTGCAGGTTGCACTTCTTACGCGCCGGATCGAGCATCTGACCGAACACTTGAAGACCAACGCCAAAGATCATTCCTCGCGCCGCGGCCTGCTTAAGATGGTCGCGCAACGCCGGAGTTTGCTCGATTACTTAAGCAAAGCGAAAGCCGATCGCTACAAAAAGTTGATCGACAAGTTAAACCTGCGGAAGTAATCGCGCTGATCTTTGGGGAAGTCGCGTTCATTGTTTTCCCGTTCGAAGCCAGACGTAAACTAGAAACACAACAATCAGCAGTCCGGGCCGCACGAACCACCTTGGATTTAGGTTTTAGCTCCGAAAGTATTCGGGGTTAAAACCTACAGTCAAGGTGACCGGCCTGGAACTCGCACATCCAGGAAGTTATATGCAACACAAGGTCACGGCCCAAATCGGGGCCACTCACATCTCCATCGAGACCGGCAAAATCGCCAAGCTCGCCGACGGCGCCGTCATCGTTTCATGCGGCGATACCATGGTACTGGTTAGCGCCGTCTCGGCCACTACCATCAAAGAAGGTCAGGATTTTTTTCCGCTCACGGTCGATTATCGTGAAAAAGCGGCGGCAGCGGGAAAATTCCCGGGTGGTTATTTCAGGCGCGAAGGCCGGCCGACGGAAAAGGAAACGCTCACCTCGCGCATGACCGATCGGCCACTTCGGCCGCTCTTTCCGCAAGGATATTTCTACGACACCCAAGTCATCAGCCTGCTCCTCAGCGCGGATGGAGAAAATGATCCGGACATTCTCGCGCTCAACGGCGCGTCGGCTGCGCTGTGTGTTTCCGACATTCCGTTCGCTGGACCGATTGGCGCCGTGCGTGTCGGTCGCGTGAATGGCCAGTTCGTCGCTAACCCAACGCACACGGAGCGCACTCACAGCGATCTCGACCTTGTTTACGTCGGTACGGAAAACGACGTGATCATGATCGAAGGCGCCGCTAAGGAATTGCCGGAAGTCGAGTTTGTGAGAGCGCTTGAGTTCGCACACGGACATGCTCGCGAAATGGTTCGCATTCAAAAGGAGATCGCCGCGCAAGTAGGCAAACCGAAACGCGAGATGCCGCTGCTCCAGGTGAATCAAGACCTGCTCGAAATCGCCTACCGGGTGGCAGGCGATCGGATCGAGAAGGCGCGTTATACCGAGGGCAAGGTCGCGCGCGCTAAAGCTGTCGATGCGCTGCGCGAAGAAGTAAAGGCGGCCATCCTGGAAAAACATCCCGAAGCGGACAAGTTCGCCATCTCCCAAGCGTTCGATCACGTTCAGAAGAAAGCGTTTCGCATCAGCATTCTCGACAAGAGGAAGCGCGTCGATGGCCGCACGTATCAGGATTTGCGGGCGATCAATTGCGAAGTCGGGGTGCTGCCGCGCGCACATGGCTCGGCGATTTTTCAGCGCGGCGAAACCCAAGCGCTCGCACTCGCCACGCTCGCGCCGATCGAAGAAGCGCAGATGATCGATGCCTACGGCGGTGGCGAACAATCGAAGCGGTTCATTTTGCATTACAACTTTCCCCCGTTCAGCGTCGGTGAAACCGGGCGCACTGGCGGCGCGAGCCGGCGCGAGATCGGTCATGGCGCGCTGGCTGAGCGTTCGCTCGAACCGGTTGTGCCAAGCGAAAATGATTTTCGTTACGCCATCCGCATCTCCAGCGAGATCATGGAATCAAACGGATCGACCTCGATGGCGAGCGTGTGTGGGGGCATGCTCGCGCTGATGGATGCCGGTGTGCCGGTGAAAACGCCGGTCGCAGGAATTTCCATCGGCCTGGTTACCGAGTACGGCGAAGATCGACAATTGCAACGCTACGAATTGCTTACCGACATCATCGGTTCTGAGGATCATTTCGGCGACATGGATTTCAAACTTTGCGGCACAGATGCCGGCATCACCGGTTACCAGCTCGATCTGAAGCTCCCCGGCATCAGCCACAAAATCATAGCCGAGGCGATTTTGCGCGCCAAAGAAGCGCGGACGAAAATTCTCGAGATCATGCGTAGTGCCCTCGATAAACCGCGGCCGGAGTTGTCAAAGTACGCGCCCCGCATCGAGACGATCAAAATCAATCCGGAGAAAATCGGCGCACTCATCGGCCCGGGCGGCAAAACCATCAAGGGGATCGTCGCAGAGACCGGCGCGGAAATTAACATCGAAGACGACGGCTCGGTGCACATCTACGCCACCAGTGGTGAGAGCATGGCGCGCGCGAAAGAAATTATCGGCGGCATGACGCGCGAAATCGAGATCGGCCAGACTTACCAAGGCCGCGTCGTTTCCGTGAAGGAGTTCGGCGCCTTTGTCGAAGTTTTCCCCGGCAAGGACGGCCTCGTTCATATTTCCGAGCTCGCGGATTTTCGCGTCAAACGAACGGAGGACGTCGCGAAAATCGGCGACATGATCTGGGTCAAATGCATCGGCATCGACGATAAAGGCCGGGTCAAGCTCTCACGCAAAGCTGCGCTCAAAGAACGCGCCGAAGCCGAGACTGGACAAGCTGCTACTACCGACCTCGAGCCGGCGGGTCGCTAGCAAATCTTACCTGTAGCGGCGCTCTGTGAGCGTCGCATGAATAATGAGACGGTCATCGACCGCCGCTACAGTATCGAGCGTCATGAAAGCTGGTTTCCTTGAGAAACTGATCGAGCGACTCGGCCGCATCGGGCCGGAGGAGGTGCAGAATTATTTTCTGCGGCTGGCGCAGGAGAAGGGTTTTCTCGAGACCGTCTTTAACGCCATCCAGGAAGGGATCATCGTAACCGATTCGAAAGGGCGCATCACCTATCTCAACGATGCGGCCTGCGAACTATTCGGACTTGAGGCTGGCGATGCCATCGGCAAACGGCTCGACGAACGCATGCGCGGTCTTGATTGGGAATCACTGACGCAAAGCGGAGGACCAGTCAGCCGCGACATGGAAATTTTCTATCCAGCGAACCGGTTTATTAATTTCTACATCGTGCCGCTGATGATCGAGCACCGCGATTCTGCAGCCGGGGAGGATGTCCCCGAACCGCTGCGGTCGGCGACCATGGCTACAGGCGACCAGGTTGGTCACGCGATGATTTTGCGCGACATCACCGAGAGCCGACGCTCCGCGCAGCAGACGCTCGAGTCCGAGCGATTAAACGCGCTCACCTTGCTCGCCGCCGGCGTGGCGCACGAGATTGGCAACCCGCTTAATTCGCTGCACATCCATTTGCAGTTGATGGAGCGCAAAGTGCGCAAACTGAAGGGTGAAGCGCGTCACGAATTGCAAGAATCAATCGACGTCGCACGCGCCGAGATAGGCCGGCTCGATTCCATCGTCACGCAATTCCTGCGCGCGATCCGGCCTTCCAAGCCGCAGCTGCACCCGGAAAACGTGAACGCAATCGTCGATGAAGCGGTGCGCTTTTTCGCACCCGAAATTCAGGATCGCGACGTCGTGGTCGAGCAGGAACTGCGTTCCGATCTGCCGCTGCTTCAGCTCGATCGCGACCAGATTAAGCAGGCGCTCTACAACGTGATCAAGAACAGCTTGGAAGCGATGAAGCGGCGCGGCATCCTGCGCATCCGCACCGACATGGACGACGCACACGTCCTTATTAGTTTTATTGATACCGGCGGCGGGATGTCCCCGGAGAATCTTAGCCGCGTTTTTGAGCCCTATTTCACAACCAAATCGTCCGGTACCGGCCTCGGCCTCTTGATTGTGCGCCGCATCGTGCGCGAACACGGCGGCGAATTGTCGATTGAAAGCAGCCAGGGTAAAGGCATCACGCTGACCATTCGTCTGCCCTATCTGGACAAACGCGTTCGCATGCTTGAGGCGGGAACCGCAGACCGTCCCGAATAGCCGGCGGTCTTCACGGCACTGTGGCCAAGTCGCCGACGCCGGCTACAAATTCATATTTTGCCCGGACTGACCCAGTTCAACGATCTGCCTCCACGATATATTTTGGGTCTTTAACTTGTTTGCGGACCGCTTGGAAAAGCCGCCCGATCCCGATCTGACTAATCCGGTTGGCCACGAACGCCGGGATGAGGCCGCCGGTGTCGGTATAAACGGAATAGGTGGCCCGAGTTTTGTTTGTGCCATCCGGCTCTAGCAGCCACCCGCCGTCGCACACTTTTATCCGGATAACGCCTTTCTTTTCCGGAGGACCGAGTTCATTCGCCGGTGCCCACTGACTGAAATAGACCAGGCCACCAGCGGCAGGCCACGATTTATTCCAGACGCGCAACGTGTAATCGCGGTCGGCGCAAATTCTTGGCGAGAGCCGTTGGTATCCCACGAGACTATCGCTTTCGCGTTTAACCAGCCGGCATTCGGTCAGGTAGGGCATGAAGCTGGGGTAATTCTCAAAATCATCGATCACCTCATGAACCGCGTGAGTCGGTGCGTCAATTGGGCCGATCGCTCTGAACTCTTTCAGCGACGAGCCTGAATGAGGACGACTGAAGATGGCAACGTCCTTGGTTTGCGTGACTAGTTTCCAGCCCTCGCTTGCGTTGACGGAATGGGAAGGTTCGGCCCCGAAAGCATTCAGGGTTCCGGCCAGAACAAAGCTCAGCGCGACTGCGCCAAGAATCGGGCGTTCCATCCCGAACAATACCGATTCTGCCATGATGCGCTCCTATAATTTTCGGGAGCCATCGAGTATTTAGCGATTGAGCGATTGAGCGATTAGCGGACAATGAATCGCGGAGTAGTTAACTCTCTCATTCGTTAATTCCCTAAATGGTTTCCATTCAGCCCACCATCCTCATTGTCGATGATGAGAAGCACACCCGCGATGGCTTGCGGCGTTTGCTCGAAAATGAATATGATGTGTATGTCGCGGCCGACATCGTCGGCGCGAGCGATGTGCTCGAACGCGAGGAGATCGACATTCTCCTTACCGATCTGCGCCTCGGTAATGAAGATGGGATGATGTTGATCGACCGTGCGCTGAAAATGCCGCACCCCCCGATCTGCATCATGATGACGGCGTATGGCTCGGTTGACATCGCGGTCGAAGCGATGAAACGCGGCGCCTATGATTTTGTCACCAAGCCGCTTAATCTCGACAAAATCGAAATGTTGATCGCGCGTGCGCTCGGCGCCCGGAAACTGGAGCAGGAAAATCGCACCCTTCGGCAGCAAGTGGACGAGCGTTACGGCCTGGAAAACATCATTGGCGAATCGGCTGCGCTGCGTGAAGTGCTCGACACTATTCGGCAGGTCGCTCCTTCTTCGGCAAACGTGCTGATCGAAGGCGAGAGCGGCACGGGCAAAGAGTTGGCCGCGCACGCCATTCATAATCTGAGCCGGCGAAATAAGGCAAAATTCGTGACGGTCCATTGCGCCGCGCTTTCCCCCCAATTGCTCGAGAGCGAATTGTTCGGTCACGAGAAAGGTGCATTCACCGGCGCCCACGAACGCCGGATCGGCCGGTTTGAACAGGCGAACGGCGGCACGATTTTCCTCGACGAAGTGGCCGAGATCGACTCGAGCACGCAGGTCAAATTGCTGCGGGTGATGAGCGAGGAGCGAGCGTTCGAGCGCGTGGGCGGCAATCAAACCTTGCGCGCGGACGTGCGGATCATCGCCGCCACCAACAAGAATCTCGAAGCGCTCGTGCGCGAAGGGAAATTCCGCGACGATCTTTTCTTTCGCCTGAACGTCGTGCGCCTCACGATGCCGCCGTTACGTGAGCGCAAGGAAGATATTCCACTTCTCATCCGCGGATTCTTGCGCCATTTCTGCAAGGTGAACGAAAAACCTCTTATTGATCTGACGGCCGACGCCATGGACGCACTCCTCATTTACAACTGGCCCGGAAACGTGCGCGAGCTACGCACCGCGATCGAGCACGGTGTCGTCATGGCCACCGGCCCCAAGATTACAGTGCGCGATCTCCCGATGGCGGTGCGACAAGCAGCCAGCGCCGCGTTACCCCGTGGAATTTCAGCAGCGAAAGCGTTCGGCGAAAAATCCAGTCCGCTCGATATTCGGGAAACGGAGAAAAAATTGATCATGCAAGCGCTCGCCGCAACCAATGGAAATGTAACCGCCGCAGCGAAAAAGCTCGGCATCAGCCGGCGAACGCTGCATCGAAAGATTAACGAAATGAACGCCACTAATTCGCAAGCGAACGCCGCGGGCACAACCGGGCACCCACAAAATGCCAGGTAGCGCAGAATTTATTCAACGCGCAGTGCACGCGCTCGAAGCCGGCGCCCTCGCCGTGTGGGTACGGCGCAGCCTTGTCGCGTTGGCCGTTATCGCTCTGGCGATTTACTATTTTTACGACTTTCGCGGCCTCGCCACGTCGCAGGCAATGGATCAGGCGCAAATCGGCCGCGCCCTCGCGAGCGGTCATGGCTGGCAGACAAATTTCGTGCGCCCCCGCGCCATCGGACAATTGCAGGCGCACGGCAAAAATGTCGCACAAAAAATCTGGTCCGACACTTACAACGCGCCGCTCCCGCCCCTTATCGATGCCATCGCGCTCTGGCCGGTAAAGTCGCATTCGCAAATGTCTATGAGGGATCTCGTTTACGCCGGCGACAAAGCGATCGCCGCGATGTCGATCTTTCTTTTTCTGCTTTCCGTTCTCGTGCTTTTTCTCACGGCGCGCCGGTTGTTCGATCGGCGTCTCGCGCTTCTGGCCTGTGGGCTGGTCGTGCTCTGCGACATGCTCTGGCAGTATTCACTCTCCGGTCTGCCGCAAATGCTTTTGCTGCTCCTGTTTAACGCGACCATCTATGCGCTCGTGCGCGCGGTCGAGGCCCAATATAACGGCGGCCGCGTCGGCGCCTGGCTCGCAGCCGTCGGCATCGGCTTTGGATTGCTCGCTTTAACGCACGCGTTGACGATCTGGATATTTGCCGGCGCGCTGGTCTTCTGCGTCTTCTTCTTTCGCCCGCGCGGGCGAGTCGCGGTGATCCTGCTCGCGACCTTCACCATCATCTACACACCATGGCTGATTCGCAATTACATTGCCTGCGGTAATCCCGGCGGCGTGGCGATTTATTCCGTGCTCGATGGCATCCGTCACAGCGAAGCGGGCTGGATGCGCCGCATCAATCTCGACGTGGAGGGCATTGGCCCCGCAAACTTCCGCGACAAAGTCACGACGAATTTCTTCAGCCAGTGGGGCCACATTTTTGAATACTTCGGCTCCAGCGTGGTGGCCATGATGTTTTTTGTCGCCCTGCTCCACCCTTTCAAACGAACCGAAACCGCAGTGCTTCGCTGGATGATTCTGGCGATGTGGATCGGCGCGGTCGCCGGCATGGCAATCTTTGGAATCAACGAGGAAGAGGGGCTGGCCGCGAATCAATTGCATTTGATTTTCGTTCCGCTCATGACCTGTTACGGCCTGGCTTACCTGCTCGTGCAATGGTACCGGCTCGGTATCCAGCTTAGCATCGCGCGCATCGCCTTTCTCAGTTTGCTTTACTTCCTCTGCGCGTTGCCGGCGATTTTCACGGTGCCGTGGCTCGCGCGGGCCAACTCACCGATCCGCTGGCCACCCTACGCCCCGCCCTACATCGCGACGCTTCACAATTGGATGCAGCCTAACGAAATCACCGCCTCGGACATGCCATGGGCGATTGCTTGGTACGCGGATCGGCGCGCCCTGTGGCTTCCGGAAACGCCTAAGACGCTCATCGATCTCAGCGATTACAACCTTCTCGGCGGGCCAGTGAATGGCCTTTACCTGACACCGATCAGTGGCAGCCAGGACAAGCTCGCCGACATTTTGAGGGGAGAATATAAAGACTGGGCCCCTTTCATTTTGCGGAACATGAATCTGGAAAAATTTTCGCTGAAATGGGGAACTCTGCTCGGAGTGGAAGACGAATGCATCTTCCTAAGCGACCACGATCGAGAACACGCGCGCGCGCCATGATCGCGCTGTCTGTCGCGAAAAAGTACTCGGTCTAGTCTGATGAGCCTATTCCTGGCGCGCGCGATTTTTCGTTTGCGCGCGATGGCCTCAACGCTTGTCGCCCAGTTGCGCACCGCCTGGTGGCGGCTTCTCGGAATGAAGGTCGGCCGCGAAACATTGCTGCCGAAAATCTACGTTACCTGGCCGCACCAGGTGTCGATAGGCGCGCACTGCCAGCTGGAGCCCGGAATTTATTTCAAGTTCGATGGCATCTACGAGCCGGGACCTCGCCTCCTCATCGGCGACAACGTTTTCATTGGCGCCGGTTGCGAATTTAATTTCCGCCGCAAGATCGTCATCGGCGCTCACTCCCTCATCGCTTCCGGCTGCCGTTTTATCGATCACGATCACGGTTCGGCCCAGCGCGAGGTTCCGATGTCGATGCAACCGCACGCCGCGGATGTGCCCATCGTTCTCGAGGAAGACGTTTGGCTCGGCGCGAACGTTATCATCTTAAAAGGTGCGCGCATCGCCCGCGGCGCGATTATTGCCGCTGGCGCCGTAGTCACGAGCGACGTCGCAACCTTCGAAATCTGGGGCGGCGTCCCGGCGCACAAAATCGGCGAACGACGAGGCGCGTCATAATTCTGGAGGGACATGCTCGGTCGCGTCCGAAACTTATACTTTCCGATTTACGAATCACTCTTCCAGCGTTTCAATTAGCCCGTGACCCAGGCCAAGAAGATTTTCGGGACTGATGGCGTCCGCGGCGTTGCCAACGTGGAGCCAGTCACCGCTGAGACTGCGCTAAAGCTGGGCCGCGCTGCGGCGCATGTTTTCACGCAGCTGAATCCCCGCACCATCCCCGAGGGCGCGCGCCCGAAAATCGTGCTCGGCAAAGACACGCGCCTCTCCGGTTACATGCTCGAGAACGCGCTCGTCGCCGGCATCACTTCTCTCGGCGTCGATGCTCTCATCATCGGGCCGCTGCCGACGCCGGGTGTGGCTT
>JBAQJG010000621.1:0-1904 GCA_049300145.1 Chthoniobacterales bacterium
CGCGGTAGCTCGCAATCCTGCCTTTGGTATCGCGGCTCTGGAATTGAATTCGTTTTGTGCTTCCGGAGTCTGCGTGGAAGTCGGATCCCACCCTTTGCACAAAACGCAAAGGATGGGGCACCCGGAAACCAGGAGCCGGCCAAGGCCATTCAGAGCTTGGGCAAGCGGCCGCTACAAAATTACGTCGCACCGGAATAGCCTCCCCCTCCGGTTTTTTTGCAAGTGTTGATTCTGAACGATTTTAAGTCTCGAGATTTTGTAAGTGCTGATTTTGCGGGCGTTAGCTCTGCGATTTATGTAAGTGCAGATTCCAACGGGTTTAGACGCAAAATGATCAGTCGTCGCTCTACCAGTGTTCGGGCAAATGCGCGGAGAGATTCTTCGGTTGCGCGTCCCGACCGGAAATCTCAAAGCTACGATTTCCGGGAGAAAGAGATCCCGGGACGCTACGCTCAGAATGACACCGGATGGAATTGGACGGGACTTCGGGGCAGGTTCCGGCACGAACATACGCTATGTTACCTTAATGGTTAATCGCAATCAATATGTGTTTACTTATGGATTCATTCGAATGAATCCTTTCCGTGCCAGCTATGTTGTTCGAACGAAGAACAGCGTTCGCCGGAGAGCACAAATATGCGAAGGCGTTTCCGTGGCATTCCGGTTATGACGCGCGCTGAGCAAAGCCCGGAGAAGTATTAGCCGTGGCGAAGGGCGACAAGCCCCAACGCTGGACGGAATCCCAGGAAACTTAAGGTTTGAGGTCCATTGCGGCTTTGCCGGTGTCAAAGTCAGCGGGCACGGAGACATGATCATGGATCGCCAGCCAATGGCCGTTGGTTTTCCGGTAGCATTCGGTAAAGCGCACCCACATGTCGAGCTTGTGGCCGCCTTTTAGGGTTCCGCTCAACCTCTCAAGCCCGCGACTGAAGGCCACGCGGTCACCGGCAACGATATTTAGGTCGCGTATCTCCATACTTATTGGACCATCGAACTGGCCCAGGAATTCCTGATAGTCTTTTTTGTAGGCATCAAAACCTTTGTATTGCAGCGGCGGCACGATGTCGTAGGCGACCAGAGCTTGTCCCGGTTCATAGATGGACATGATCCCGTTCAAATCCTTAGCCTCGAATGCTTTCTTCCATCGGTCCAGCAACTGCCGGATTTCTGCGTCATCGTTCGCCGCGCTATAAGCCCTGGACATCCAGAGAAGCGAGATACACGCGAGAGACAGCACAGAAATTAGCGCCAACTTTTTCATTTTCATTGTTGCCTCCTCCAATTGTTTATAGCGGAGACTGATGCGGGTTAGGTTACTACGAAGCGCGCTGCACAAATAGGCCAGAGAAGTATTGGCGGTGACGAAGGGCGATGAGTCCCCACAGAATGATGACAACGATGGCGATGATTAGGCCACTGCGGTCCATGAGCAGATGATAGAAGAAGATGTTCACGATCACAGGGCCGAGAAGTACAAGCCCCAGCGGCACGTAGCGATTCGCCAGCAGCAGTGCGCCACCCGCGAGTTCCACCGCATATATGACGAAGACGAAATGAGACTGCATAAGTGCGCCGAGGAACTGGCCGGCGACTCCTGAAGGTAAGGGGCCTTTTATGAAGTTCAAGAAACCGTTCAGTCCAAAAACGACAAAGACCAAGCCAAGCAGAATGCGGGCGATCAAGGCGGCAATTTTCATTCATTTTCCTCAGTGGCATTTTAGCCAAAATTAGAGTCGGGTTCAGACGGGGGCCGGGCGCTTCCCGCCCGACGCCGCAAAGGCAATAGATGCCGCCCTGAAGGGCGGCGCTACATTTAGCAGCAAAAGCAGATCCCTCGCCGGCACCCCAACACGCGCGACTTTCTTGAGGGCGCGAGCGCCGCTCGCGCTTGAGAGGCGCCGCGT
>JBAQJG010000622.1:0-3181 GCA_049300145.1 Chthoniobacterales bacterium
GTCGTTAGTCGATGTCCAGTAGGCGATCTGAAACCACACGATTAACGCCAGTAGAACTACGACTAAACTCCATTTTAGGATTCGCTTTAATTTCATAAACTTAATCAGACAGGTTACTGAGCAATAGCCATTTGAGGATGTTGCTTGTCTAAAGATTGATCTTTTGCTCCCCAGATCAAAAGCCAAAAGATTATCGGCAATTCCCCAATCGTAAGGACCATCGCGACTCTAGAAACGACGGTTCCGTAACTCGGCAGAAGCAATGACGTAAGACTGTCGACCAGGTAGCCGAAACATGCAGCGATCAAAAGGACGCCCAAGAAGCGCGGGATGAAGCCCGATCGGATGACAAGAATCCCGAACGGAAAGAGCCAAAGCCCCCAGAAGATTTGCGCAACGACAAATCCCTGGCCATGCAGACGGACAAATACGTAGGCCAGGGCGTCCAGCTGACGCCTTTCAAACACCGAGAGAAAATCGGCGCCGCTTAGAAGAATCAGCGCAGCGATATCGTTGAGCCCATTGACGAACGAGATAGGTAAGGAAATCAAAAGCAAAATCGCCATCGCCAAAGCATGCTTCTCGTTAACGCCCTTGAATAACCGGTATAGAGCCAGAGCCACAAAAATAAACATGATAAACCCGAACAGTTCGGTCGCGATGCCGAGGCGAAAAAGGTTCTCGGAAGCCCGAATGTGATTGGCCGTCGCCGTTGCGTCTCCAGACACGATCAGACTGCTGGGAACATAGATGAGGGCAAAGGGCGCGGGGAGGCTGGCCAATAGATACATGAGTCCAGCGAATCGTGCTTGTTTCTTGGTTGAGTTCGTTTTCACTTTCGCTCTGCGCTTAACTTTTTGCTGAAACTGACTCAGCGCTTTCCGGTAGCCTTAATCCTTTAAACAGAAGCCAAAAACTCAGCACCATTTCGAAAATGGCCATTGGCGAATCGAACCAGTAATCGTTAACGATCTTGTTGAAGTTTGGGAAAATGAGAAAAACAAACGCACAGATCACGCACCACGCAGACGAGATCACACCGAAGACCGCTAATCCTTTCGGGATGTAGTTCGACTTGAGCCACAAGTAGGCGCAAACGGTCGCGGCCAATCCGAAAAATGGGAGACCTGCGTAATAATCGTCGAAATTCGCGGCAACCGATAGTCTGGCCAAAGCCTGCAACCGGTCTGCCTCGAAAACTTGCAGACAAGGGGCGCTACCCAAAAGCCGCAGCGCGCCAAGCAGATTGAGAGTGGCAAGGAGCCACAACATAGCAAACACCAGGCGAAAGAGTGCCCCGACCAGGGCGAGAGTCCGATTAACTGGTCTTAGAATCACGTAGAGCGCTGCGAGCAAAACGATGACGCTTGCGCTGTAAGTGAGAAAGCAGGTCGCGACGACGCGTACTTGAGTTTCATGCGCTACGAGGTTACGGGCGGTTTCCGCAGCATTGCCGGGAACGATAAGAGGATTTAGCAGCGCGTAGTTAGCGAACACCACGATCGCGACCGCAAACAGGCCACTGAATCCCGCGACTTTCGCGGCCTTACGTTGCGAATCGTCAATCGTGCTGATCGTCATTTGTTTCTTCAGCGTTTATTCCACGGTTACCACGACTTTTCCGCGAGCGTGTCCTTGTTCCAGGTATCGAAGAGCGTCAGGCGTCTCATTCAATTTGTAAGTCCTGTCGATGACCGGTGTCATCTTTCCCGACAGCATGAGGTCGCCCAGGATCGTCATGTCCTTTTTGTTGAATTGCGCAATGTAGGTGATGAACTTCTGGCTGACGAACCGTGACCGGACATACGCATTGAGCTCACCGGCCAAACGCATCGCCATCCCGTCGTGCCATCCTGCTCCTCCGACCCCGGCCATGACGCAGATCCCATTTGGATTCAAAATGCGCCGGCGCTCGGAGAACGAATGGTTCCCAATGAGGTCGAAGATCAGATCATAACGTTGATCAGTTTTGGTGAAATCTTCTTTCGTGTAGTCAATCACGTGAGCTGCACCGATTGATCGGACAAGATCGACATTCCGCGTGCTGCATACGCCGGTCACCTCGGTGCCAAACGATTTTGCGATCTGCACCGCGAAGGTGCCGACGCCTCCCGATGCGCCGTTGACCAAGACTTTCTGCCCGGCCTGAATCTTTCCTTTGTCGCGAAGACCCTGCAATGCGGTGATCGCAGCAACCGGGGCCGAAGCCGCTTGCTCAAACGTCATGTTGCTGGGTTTGAGCACGACTGCGCGATCTGCCAGAACACAAATGTACTCAGAGAGGGCGCCGTCCCTTCCGCCGAAGACTTCATCGCCGGGTTTGAAGTTCGTGACGTTTTTGCCAACTGCTTCGACGGTTCCGGCATAGTCGACACCTAGTCGAGTGTCTTTTGGTTTACGCAGCCCGAGCAGCGGACGAATCAGCCAGGGACCTCGGATGGTGAGGTCCAGCGGATTAACTGAAGCCGCGCGAACTCTCACTAAGAGTTGATTGTCATTCGGAACCGGCTTTTCAACGTCCTCCAGTTTCAGAACATCAGGTGAACCATACTCGCAATGAACAATAGCTTTGATGGGATTGGTCGGAGCAGCGCTCTTGCGGTCACAGTCATTCGTCGACATCCAGTAGGCGATAAACGTCACCAATACCAAAGCGACGAAAATCGCGGCTGCACTCCACTTTAGAACGCGTTTCAGTTTCATTGGCCTAACGAATCAGATAGGTCCCCGGTAACGACGCAGCCGAACTGCAGCGGCTAGGAATGCCGCCGCAAATAACAGCCCAATCCAAAGACCTGGCGTGCTTAAGTATCTTATCGGAGTGATTTGCGACAACGAGTCGATTGTGTACATGCTCTGCGCGCCGAAATCGAACGCGCCCGGCGCGAATCCTAACAAGCGGTCTTTCACGAACGAACCGAAATACGAAGTGCCGAACGTAATCCTCTCGAAGATTTGAATCGCGATCAGCGGCAACACCGCCCAGAGAAATGTCGCGCGACGCGCCCACCCTGAGACCAGGAGCAGCCAGCCGTAGATGGGCGCATGCCAGAGCGCAATTGCGACCAGGCCGTAGAGCAGCACCAACCAGTTTTGAAACATGGGGACGTGCACCCACGTCGTCGCCGGACTCATACCGTGAAAGATAAGGACCACGCCGGTTTCCAGCACCATAATCAGC
>JBAQJG010000623.1:0-2419 GCA_049300145.1 Chthoniobacterales bacterium
GTCGTTAGGAGTGGGCGCCACTGCGAAGAATGTCTTGGGATTTTTTTCCAGTGGACCAGACGCGTCACAGTAGGCGATCGCCTGGCCGCGCTTGAATTCCGGCATGACAATGACGTCGAGTGGCGTGTTCGGCACCGTCACGAGGTTATGCGATTTCACGAAATCTGTGGCTTCGCCGACAATCTTCTGACCGTAGCTGACGATCGTGTTGTCATCCGGATGCTGTTCGGCCAGCTTGTTGAGAACAGCAGCGGTGACTTTTTTCTTGTCGCTGAGCGCTTTTTCGTCCGCCTCCGGGAAATATTTTTTGAAGAGCGGCCGGGCTGTTTCGTAAATTGCCTCCTGCGTCTGCTGTAAATCGACCTGCGCTCGCTTCATGATTTCTTCCATCGACAAATCGGAAGCAAGAGCGAAGCGGAGTTTTTCGCGAAATTTATCAGGGCCGATGCGGAAATCGCCATCCGAGCGCGGGAGCAAGTCGTTTTGCAGCCACTTCTTGTAATTTTCCAATGCCTTGGCTGTCTTTTCCTGCAACGGCGCGAGATCCCTCTTCATTGGCGGCGCGCGATTAAGTACCGGCGAAAGACCCTCTCGCACCAAGCTGATCGCGCCCTGCGTTTGCTCGATCGCAGTCTCGGTGTGCACCCGCGGCGGGTGCTGCAAGTTCGCTTTCGCTTGATCGATGACACGCGGAATCGCCTCCATGCGCTTGCGCAGATTCGGGATGCGTTTTTCCGGCGAATCGAAATCGCGCGCGACGAGCAGATAGAGACTGTTAGCGAGACTTTGATTATAAACGAGCGGATTCCAGTCGGCTTCGTTCAATTCCTCCAGCTTGAAAATCTCATTGTCGATGTTGTCCCGCAGGATGCGCACGTCCACCTGATTCGCGCCAGTGAGCTGCGAGAAATCGTCGAACGCTTTGAGGGATTCCCGGAAGTGTTTCGCGCGTGCAAGCTGCCGATTCCGCGTTGCCGCTGAAAAATCGGTCAACTGCCCATCGAATCGGTGATCGCCCAGCTCGGTCGCATATTCTGGGTGGGAACTAAGAAATCCTTCAACGTAATCCTTCGCAATCTTCTCGAACTCATCGTCTTTCGGGTTCGCGTTTGCGCGGAAGATCGACAACGACAATACGACACCGACCACAATGACGACTCTCATTCCAATTCAGCTCGGTGTGCCGCCGTGGAGGATCGGTTCAGTCGCGATTTCATCCAGGGTAGGTTGCTGCGTTTGCAGGTAAGTGCGGCCTCTGTAAAAACAAGCCACAATGACGAAAACGATCGCCGCGGCGAACATTAAGACCGTGAAGAACGTGAAGTACTGGTAATCGTTCAGTTTTCGTGTGCCGTCGGGATTCAAAACCCAGCTATTAAATAGACCAACGAAGCCTTCACCGGTGGCTACGGTAAGAAGCCACAACGCCATGACCGAGCTCTTCATCGAGTTGGGCGCCTGAGTATATGAAAACTCAAGCCCTGTAATCGAAACCATTGCTTCACCAAGCGTTAGGATGACGTAAGCCAACAGTTGCCAATTGATACTTGGCTTCAATCCCGAATCGATTTGGCCCTGGATCCAAACGATCACCATGAACGAGAGGCCGGTAATAAAAAGACCGATGCCGATTTTGCGCAGTGGAGTAAGGGGAAAAATCCGGTTGATCAGCGGGTAGATGACATAGTTAACGAGCGGAATAAAAATCAAAATCAAGATCGGGTTCGCGGTTTGCACCTGGGCAGCGATCAGATCCATCCCGAGCCAGTGCAAATCCATTTTCTCGGCCTGCAAGGTCCATTCGACACCGTTGCTCATTCCCCACAGGGCCCAGAAGACCAAAATGAAGACGTAAACCATCGCGATCCTGGCGAGCGTGCTGAGACCGTCGCGGCTGAATGTTTCCCGCAAATAACCAAGCCCGGCCGGCGGAACGTGTACCATTTTTTTGCGACCGCCCCAGAAGAACAAAGTGGCGATGAGCATTGCAATGCCCGGAATTCCAAACGCCCAGCCCGGGCCGTACTTGGGATTTGCGAGAAGCCACGGGCAGAGGATAGAGGAGATGAACGATCCGGCGTTAATCGAGAAATAGAACCAGCCAAACATCTTTGAAAGCAGATGCTTGTTTGAGTCGCCAAACTGATCGCCAACGTTGGCCGACACGCACGGCTTGATGCCGCCGGCGCCCAAACAGATTAGGAAAAGACCGATAGCGAGCATCGTTCGCTGCCCTACTGCAACTCCCCACGAAGTGGCCATGCACGCGAGTGTAAGGTTGCCCAGGCAGTAAACGATGGAAAGCGACAGGATCGTCCAGTACTTGCCGAGCAAACCGTCGGCGATGAACGCGCCGAGAATCGGGAGGAAATAGACGCCGAAAACGAAATAGTGCGTATACATGTACGCTTCGTTCTCC
>JBAQJG010000624.1:0-12281 GCA_049300145.1 Chthoniobacterales bacterium
GTATCTAGGAATTCGCAATCAGAAATCAGAAGTCAGAAATCAGAAATACGAATATGAACAACGGATCAACCCCTCTCATTCACCTCGATAATGTCACCAAAGTTTTCCTAACGGACGAAGTGGAGACACATGCGCTTTCGGGCATTCATCTGGACATTCGCCCCGGCGAGTATATTTCCATCGCCGGCCCGTCCGGTTGCGGCAAATCGACCTTATTGTCGATCCTGGGTTTGCTCGACACGCCGTCGGACGGAAGTTACTCGCTCAAAGGCCACGAAGTCGCGAATCTCTCGTTTCCCGATCGCGCGCGCATTCGCAATCGCGAGATCGGATTCATTTTCCAAAGCTTCAACCTGATCGGCGACCTGACCGTTTACGAGAACGTCGAGTTGCCGCTGACCTATCGCGGAATGGCTGCAAGCGAGCGGAAACAATTCGTCACCGAAGCGCTCGAGCGCGTCGGCATGGGACATCGCGCCAAACATTTACCCAGCCAGCTTTCCGGCGGTCAGCAGCAACGCGTCGCAGTGGCACGGGCCCTGGCAGGCAAGC
This sequence comes from Chthoniobacterales bacterium, assembly GCA_049300145.1. Lineage (GTDB taxonomy): Bacteria > Verrucomicrobiota > Verrucomicrobiia > Chthoniobacterales > UBA10450 > AV133. Next base: position 553 of record JBAQJG010000624.1, read on the forward strand.
CGGCAATTCTTCTCGCCGATGAGCCGACCGGCAATCTTGATTCGCGCAATGGCGAAGCCGTCATGGATCTTTTGAAGGAACTGCACGCCGGTGGCGCGACTATCTGCATGGTGACTCACGACGAGCGTTTTGCCCAGCACGCTGATCGCACCGTTCACTTATTCGACGGTCGAGTCGTTGAAGATCGAATCGCTGCCTAGGAGCGAATCGCATGATTCAAGACCTTAGGTTTGCCGTTCGGCAGCTTTTCAAGGCGCCGGCGTTCACGATTGCAGCGGTAACCGTACTCGCGCTTGGCATTGGCGTGAACACTGCCGTGTTCAGCCTGGTGGACACGCTTTTCTTTGCCCCGCCTGCCTATGCCAAACCGCACGAAATGGTCCAGCTCTTTTCCCAGGACAAGAAGGATCCGAAAAAATTCCGCGGATTTTCCTATCCGACTTATCTCGACGTTCGCGAGCAGAACACCGTCTTCAGTGACGTAATGGGGTTCAACCTCGCGTTTATTGGCCTCGGCCAGAAAGGCGATACCCGCCGTGCGTTCAGTGCCGTCGTCACTTCGAACTATTTCTCCGTCCTCGGCGTTCCGTTGGCGCGAGGCCGTGCATTTTTGCCGGAAGAGGAAACGCCCGGCCACGACGCGCCGGTCGCGATTGTCAGCTATCGTTACTGGCAGAAGCACGATCTCGATCCAGGCGTGCTCGGCTCGCAGTTACTAATCAACGGCCGCTCGTTCACGATCGTCGGAATCGCGCCGAAGGGTTTCGTCGGCACGATGCAAATTCTTTCGCCGGAAGTTTGGCTGCCGATGAGTGTTTATGATCAGGTCGCGAACGATTTTGAATCGGACAATAAGACCACGATTAACGATCGAAAGGGAACAGACGTGCGGATCATGGGCCGTCTTAAACCCGGGATGACGGCCGCCGCGGCCAAACCTGCGCTCGAAGGGCTCGCGGCCAATTTGGAAAAAGCCTACCCGGTCGAGCAAAAGGATCAGACGTTCATGACGGCGCCGGTGTCGCGTAATTCGGTGAGTAACAACCCGACGGCCGAGAGCGGGATAAAAGTTATCGCGCCATTGCTGCTCGGAATGGCGGTAGTGGTGCTGCTGGTGGCATGTCTTAATCTTGCAAACATGCTGCTGGCGCGAGGCACAGCGCGCCGCAAAGAAATCGCGATCCGTCTCGCGCTCGGCGGCAGCCGTTGGCGTATCGTTCGGCAGCTTCTCACCGAAGGCTTTGTCCTCGCGCTGCTCGGCGGCGTGGGTGGACTCGTTCTTGGACTTTGGTCGTCCGATTTGCTGGTTGGCTCAATGCGCAAGCTGATGCCGCTCGACATTGTATGGCTGACCGGACCGAACCCCGCAATTTTGGCGGCGACATTCGGATTTTGCCTGCTCGGCACGCTCATGTTCGCGCTCGGGCCGGCCTTGAAAATTTCGCGGAGCGCGGTGGTGATGGATCTGAAAGAACACGCCGGGGAAGATGTCGTGCGCCGTCGCTGGAGATTTTTGCCGCGCAATCCGCTCGTTGTCGTGCAAATCGCGTTCTCGCTCGCGCTGATTACGGCTGCGGCTTTGTTTATTCGCGGCGCAGGCAAAGCCGCGTCGGTTGATACGGGATTAAAACCGGGTGCAAGCTACATTCTCGAGGTCGATGCGAGTCTGGCCGGTTATGAACCGAAGCGCGCGCAGGAACTTTATCACAACTTGAGCGAGAAACTGGCGGCGCTGCCAGGCGTAGAGCACGCGAGCATCACTTCAATCGTTCCGTTCGGAATGTTTGAGTTAAGCAGAAAAGTCCAACGCGCCGGTCTCCATGTCGCTCCCGACGCCAGGCCGGTGACCGCGGCCGAAGGTCTTGCCTTCGACGTGCCATGGAACAGCGTCGGCGTGGATTATTTTTCAACCGTTGGATTGCCCGTGATTCGCGGTCGCGCGTTCACCGAGGCGGAGGCGACCGAGCCTGGTCCGAAGGTTGCGATCATCGACGAAGTTCTGGCAAAGAAGCTCTGGCCGGATGGTGATGCGCTCGGACAACGCATCCAATATGCGAATCCAAACGCGCCGTCGGCCCAGGATGGCGGAGGCGGCCACGTCGGAAGGAGTGCTGACTTGAATGAAGCGGAAAAGAAGGACGAGACGATCGAAATAGTCGGTATCGTGCCGGCAACGCGCCACGCGCTCATTGAAAAGGAGGCGTCCGGCGGAATTTACTTACCGTTCGCGCGTGGATTTCAAAGCGACGTTTCCTTTTTTGTTCGTTTTCATTCGCTCGCGCCCGGAAACGAAGCCAGCACGGCCGATTTGCTCCGTCGCAGCGTGCGCGATGTCGATCCTTCAATCCCAATTCTTTCATTACGAACGTTCGCCCAGCATCTCGATTCAAACCTGGACCTCTGGCTTGTTCGCGCCGGCGCGGCGTTGTTCTCCATTTTCGGCGGACTTGCACTGGGTCTGGCTGTGGTTGGTCTCTACGGAGTCAAAGCTTATTCGGTCGCCCGGCGAACACGTGAGATCGGGATCCGCATGGCGCTTGGCGCGAAGCCGGCCGCGGTCTTGCGATTAATCATCGGCGAAGGCCTGATCATGCTTCTTACCGGCATCGCTCTTGGCCTTTTTCTCGCTGCCGCGACAGGAAAAATACTCAGCGGAATTTTGTATGAAGTCGGCGCATTCGATCCAATCGCCTTTACCGCTGCACCGATGTTACTCGCGGCCGCTGCTCTCGTCGCGACCTGGCTGCCGGCACGCCGCGCGGCGCGATTGAACCCGGTCGAAGCGCTCCGTTACGAGTGAGATCGACATGCTAAACGAAATCAAAGTTGCGCTGCGCGGCTTGCTGAAAAGTCCTGGCTTCACCGTCATCGCAATCGCGACTTTGGCGCTGGCGATCGGCGCAAACACCTCGGTGTTCAGCTTGATCAACGCGCTGCTGGTTCGTCCGCTGCCCTACCAACAACCTTCCCAAATCGCCTTAATCTGGGAACGGTTCGCGACCCAAGGACTGGATCGAATTCCAGTTTCGCCGCCGGAGTATCTCGATTTGGAAAAGGAATTCCAAGGCGGCACCGGTCTGGCGGCGTTCACTTACCAAACATTTAATTTCGGCGGGGGTGATGTTCCCGAACGCATTTCCGGCGCGTTGGTAACGCCGTCGTTATTTCCTTTGCTCGGGGTGGAGCCGATCAAAGGCCGCACATTTGCTCGCGAAGAACAAGGCCAGGGTCACGACGACATGATCGTGATAAGCGAGCGACTCTGGCAGCGCCGTTTTAATTCCGACCCGTCACTGATCGGTAAATCACTTCTTTTAAATGGCCGCAGTTACACCATGATCGGGATAATGCCGGCCAAATTTGAATTTCCGATTCCGCTGTTTGGTGTTCAAGGAAATCAATTCGCCGAACGAGTTGATATCTGGAAACCGGTTGCATTCACTCCGACGGAGCTAAAGGATCGGGGTAACCGCAGTTATGGCCTGATGACGCGGTTGCGGTCCGATGTTTCACCGGTCAAAGCGCAAGCCGAACTGGATACAATTATTTCAAATTGGATCCGCGCATATCCTGACAATTACCGCGGTTCGGGCTTCGGCGCCAAAATCTATTCGCTTCACGATCAGGTGGTCGGTGGAATGCGCATCGGGTTGGCAATTTTACTGGGCGCGGTTGTTTTCGTCCTGTTGATCGCTTGCGCCAATCTGACGACGATGCTGCTCGCCCGGGCGAGCGCGCGAGAACGCGAACTGGCAATCCGGGTCGCACTCGGCGCCGGGCCGTGGCGATTGCTACGACAAATGTTGACTGAAAGTGTGCTGCTCGCTCTCGCCGGCGCGGCCGGCGGAGTCGTCCTATCCATTTGGGGGATCGACCTGTTGAAGCATATCGGCGCGCGCACCGTTCCGAGGCTGGCTGAAGTGAATGTGGATCTTGTTGTTCTCGTGATCACGGCCGTCGTTGCGGTTGGGACTGGAATTTTGTTCGGCTTAATTCCTGCCTTGGCCAGCGCAAAGCCCGAGCTGACTGAGGCGTTAAAGGAAGGCGGGCGCGGCTCGACCACCGGTGTCCGGCGCAACCGCTTGCGCAATTCCCTCGTTGTTGCCGAGATCGGGCTCGCACTCGTCCTTCTCGTCGGCGCCGGTCTCCTGATGAAGAGTTTCATCCGGTTGCAAAACGTCAGTCCCGGTTTCAATCCTCATAGCGTCGTTACGATGGAGCTGGCACTTCCGGAACTGAAATATCCGCGTGGCAAACCCGTGGCTGACTTTTTCGCAGAGTTGACTCGCCGCATCAGATCGATCCCTGGGGTCGAACATGTCGGGCTTACGACCATCCTGCCGTTGAGCGGCTCAAACAGTGATAACTCGTTTATCATTGAAGGCCGCAGTCCTGTGCAGAAGGGCCTCATGAGTGCGGACGAAGAAATTCGCATTATCACGCCTGATTATTTTCGCGTTCTGCAGACGCCGTTACTCAAAGGGCGCTTCTTCACCGAAGCGGACACCGCGGACGCACCCCGCGTCGTCATTATTAATCAGGCTTTGGCCAAAAAATATTGGCCTAACGAAGAGGCGCTCGGCAAACGCATCACTTTCGATGAGACCAATCCAAAGTGGCTGACGATCGTCGGCGTCGTCGGCGACATTAAGCACCGAGGTCTCGAGTTCGATCCAATCCCTGAGCAGTACCTGCCGCATCCGCAGAGGCCCGATCGCGAAATGATTCTGGCCGTTCGCTCGTCGCAAAATCCCGAGACTCTTATCTCGGCCGTGCGCCGCGAAGTGTTGGCCTTCGATTCCGAACAGCCCGTGGCAAACGTGCGAACGCTCGACCGCCTGATTGCCGATTCAATTGCCCCCCGGCGACTTTCCGTTGTGCTCTTGGGTGTCTTCGCCGCGATCGCATTGCTGCTCGCCGCGGTCGGTACCTACGGCGTCATATCATATTTGGTCGTGCAACGCACGCATGAGATCGGCGTGCGGATGGCGCTTGGTGCGCAGCGTAGCGATGTCCTTCGCCTAGTTGTCGGGCACGCATTGAAATTAGTTGGAATCGGGACCGCGATCGGTCTTGTTCTCGCCTTTTTTTCGACCCGCGCGCTAGCTGCTTTGCTTTACAAAGTCGGCGCATTCGACCCGGCCACTTTTGCAATCGTTACGGTTGTTCTCACCACGATCGCGTTGCTCGCCAGCTACGTTCCGGCCGTTCGCGCCACCAGAGCTGAGCCGATGATCGCGCTCAGTCACAATGCTTAGGTTTATGATCAAGCTGCGTCACATCGAACGCTTTTACCCTTTGGCCAAAGGAAAATTCTTTTATGTCCTGCGCGACGTCAACATCGACATCGCCGAAGGCGAGTTTGTCTCGATCATGGGACCCTCCGGTGCGGGAAAGTCGTCCCTCCTTCACATTCTTGGAATGCACGACCACGGTTGGAGCGGCGAATATTTTCTCAGCGACGTTGGCGTCCATCCTCTCAAAGCAAAAGAGCGCGCCGCGCTTCGCAACGAACAGATCGGGTTCGTGTTTCAGCAATATCATCTGCTGGATGATCTGACCGTTTACGAAAATCTCGAAATCCCGCTCTCCTATCGCAAGGTAAACCGGAGCGAACGAGAAAGCATTGTCGCGGACACGCTCGACCGTTTCCAAATCGTCGGGAAAAAAGATTTGTATCCGGGTCAGTTATCCGGCGGCCAGCAACAGCTCGTCGGCGTCGCCCGCGCGATTATTTCAAATCCCAAGCTTCTTCTCGCCGACGAGCCGACTGGCAATCTTCATTCCAGCCAGGGCGACGAGATCATGAATTTGTTCAAAAAACTTAATGCCGAGGGCATGACCATCGTGCAAGTGACGCATTCCGAGAAAAATGCCGGTTACGGAAATCGCGTCATCCAACTGCGCGACGGCTGGATCGTTAACAAATAACAACAGGTAAAATCTATATGATTCTAGATTCGTTTCGTCAGGATGTGCGCGTCGGTCTTCGCGTCTTATTCAAGGAGAAATCGTTCTGTTTTCTAGCCGTGCTCGTGCTCGGCCTTGGCATCGGCGGCGCGACGACCCAGTTCACCGTGGTCAACGCAGTCGTCTTACGCGGTTTTTCCTTTTCGCACCCCGAACAGTTGATGAGCGTGGGATTGATCGACCCTCAAGGCACCGCGCCGAACAATAATTTCGGTATCGGCAACATTCCAACGGCTCAGGATTACGAGGATTTGCGCGCAGGGCAGCAGTCGTTCGCGCAGATGGCGGGATATTTGAGCGGATCGACAATAAACCTGAGCTACAAAAACAATCCGCAGCGTTACACCGGCGCCTACGTCACCGAGGATTTCTTCAAGATTATCGGCGTGTCGCCGATTATGGGCCGCGATTTCACGACCGACGACAACAAACCCGGCGCAGAAAAGGTCACAATTCTCGGTCACGACATCTGGCAGCGCGACTTCAACGGCGATCGCAACATCGTCGGACAAAGCGTTCGGATTAATGGCAAGGCCGCCACGGTCATCGGCGTCATGCCGCCGAATTTCAAATTTCCGGTCGCCGAACAACTCTGGGTTCCGCTTTACAATGAGTTTCCTCCAAAACCGCGCGGCGAGCTGCTGATCGGGGCCAACAACGCCGCGCCGGCGGTGATGGGCCGGCTCAAGCCGGGTGTGAGCATCGATCAGGCGACTGCGGAATTTATCGGCCTTGCCGGCCGTTTGGCGCAGGACAATCCGAAAACGAACGCCACGCTTACTTCGGCTAGCGTGCTACCGCTTCTGAACGCGATGACCGGCCCGCAACTGCGCCAGCAAGTTTGGGGAATGCTCGCCGCGGTCATCCTCGTTTTGCTCATCGCCTGCGTAAACGTGATGAACATGCAATTTGGCCGCGCCGCTTTGCGTGCGAAGGAAGTGGCGATTCGCGGCGCACTCGGCGCCACCCGCTGGAGAATCGTGCGCCAAATGCTGACCGAAAGTTTCGTCGTCGCCGCGTTCGGAGCGGTCGCAGGCGTGTTGCTGGCCTATTGGGCGGTCGACATGTTGGTTCGCGCGACAAGCGCCTTGTCGCAGCCCTTGCCTTACTGGATTCAATTCAAAATTGATGGGCCCGTTCTCGTATTCACGGTCGCCATAACTTTGGTTGCCACGTTCGCTTCCGGTTTAATTCCGGCATTGCTCAGCGCCCGCGGCAACGCCGCAGAAATCATGAAGGAAGGTGGACGCGGCAATAGCAGCCGCCTGGTCAACATCGTCACCCGCGTACTGGTCGTCGGTCAAATTGCATTGACAGCCGCACTCCTGATCGCCGCTACGCTACAAATCAAATCGATCCGGAATCAGCTCACGCTTGCCTACGGTTACGATGAGAACGCCGTTTATACCGCGCGCATGGCTTTGATGGAAGGCGCTTACCCGACACAGGATGCCCGACGGGAATTTTTCCTTCGCGCGGTGCGTGCGTTGCGTGCTAATCCCGAATTCCACTCAGCCGCCATGACCGATCGCTTTGAAATGATCTTTGCCGGCCAAGGTCAGTATGAAGTGGACGGCCAAAATTATGGGACCGACCGCGATCGGCCGCGAGGAAACTTCGAATCTGTGTCGGATGATTATTTTGCGACGCTCGGCTTAAAGATCTTGGAAGGCCGCGACTTCACGATTGATGACGCGGACGCAAAACAGCCGGTGGCGATCGTAAACGCGAGTTTTTCTCGAAAGTATTACGGTCACGAAAGTCCGATTGGCCGGCGGATTCGAATCTTCAATCCCGGTCAGCCGCAGTCATGGCGAACCATTGTCGGGGTCGTTCCGGACACCCTGATGCAGGGCCCATTCGACCAGCAGACCGAGACCGCGGGTTTTTACATGCCACTACTTGGCGCCGAGCCCGCCACACAATTTTGCACCATCCTTGTTCGCCCGCGCTCGGGACAGCGCGCGGACACCCTCGGGCCGGCGTTGAGCAAGGCGGTTGCTGAAGTCGATTCCAATCTGCCGACTTATTTCGCGGGAACGCCGGGCCGCTTTCACAATGAGATTCTCGGAGGCAACCGCATCATCGCCACGCTGTTCAGCATCTTTGGAGCTGTCGCATTTCTTCTGTCGGCTGTCGGGCTCTACGGAGTGATGAGTTTTTCGGTGAACCAACGCACGCAGGAATTCGGCATTCGCATGGCGCTGGGCGCGGATGCTGCCCGAATTTTTCGCATGGTCATGACGCAGGGCGCCTGGCAATTGGTCATCGGCCTTGTCCTTGGCGCAGGCGGAGCCGCGTTGCTCCTGGGAGTGCTGGCCGCGGCTGCTTTGCAGAATATTCTCTTCAAAGTCAACGCGCTCGATCCGACTATTTATCTCGCCGTTGCCGGTCTTCTCACCTTCGTCGCCGCCGCGTCATGTTTCGTTCCCGCGCGCCGCGCTACCCGCGTCGATCCCATGGTTGCCCTTCGTTATGAATAAACACTAGTCCGCAGGAGGTCTGATCGTGTTTACCGATATCCGATTTGCGCTTCGTCAGCTTCGAAAATCCCCCGCCTTCACTCTACTTTCCGTTCTCACCCTGACTCTAGGGATCGGCGCGAACACCGCAATTTTTAGTCTGATCCACGATCTGTTCCTGCGCGGCCTTCCATTCCACGAACCGTCGCGCATCGTGCGTATTTACGGTGAGGCGAAGGAGCGCGATCTGAGACAACTTCCCTTCTCCGTGCCGAAGTTTTGGCATTACCGCGATGGACAAACCATTTTTTCCAGCTTCGCCGCGGATTGGGGCAACGGTTACATCCTGACCGGATTGGGTGAACCGGTCCAGATCCTCGGCGAAAATGTCACTGCTAACTATTTCGACTTGTTAGGCGTTCATCCGATTCGTGGCCGCGATTTTCTTCAGCAGGAGGAAATGAAGGACAATGTCGCGCTGGTAACGGAAAATTTCTGGCGCAAACGGCTCAGCTCCGATCCCGGAGTGCTCGGCCGCAGCATCGCTCTGAATGGCGTCGCCACCACGATCGTGGGAGTTTTGCCCAATCTCCCGATCTCGTGGTTCGGTCGTGGCGCCGAGGTTTTTATCGCCACGCCGTTCGATAACCCGAACACAACAAAAGATAGACTGATGCGCGGTTTCAGTTTCATGCGCTGCATCGGACGACTGAAACCTGGGATAACGATTCGGCAGGCACAGGCCGCTATGCCTGCTCTTGAGCAAAGTTATCGCGCGCAACATCCGGAAACAGCGGACTGTACCTGGACGTCGACTGTGATCAGCGCAAACGAGGATGTAACGGGCGATCTGCGATCTGCTTTTGTTACGTTGCTCATCGCGGTCGGTGCGGTATTGCTGATTGCCTGTAGCAATGTAGCAAATCTATTACTCGTTCGTTTCAGCGGGCGCCGGCGTGAAATCGCGTTGCGAATGGCTTTGGGAGCTGAGCGGCGCAATGTCGTTCGACTGTTCGTGCTCGAAAGTACGATCATCAGCGTGATCGCCGGCGGGATCGGCCTGACCCTCGCTCTCTGGATCGTGGCGGTTATTCCGAAAGTCGCCGGCGACAATGTTCCGCTTGAGAGCGCGGTCACGCTTCATTGGCCGGTCCTTCTTTTCACGCTTGCCCTTTCATTGCTGACCGGGCTCGCGATGGGAGTTTATCCGGCCTGGCAAAGTTCCCGCGCTGACCTGGTTGATGGATTGAAAGAAAGCGGTCGCTCGGTTAGCGCCAGTCGCGGTCAACACCGACTCCGTCGCGGACTCGTCTCGGCGCAGGTTGCTCTTTCAATGGTTTTGCTCGCCGCCGCGGCGATGCTCATCTCAAGTTTCGTTAGACTAAGCAATCAGGAAAGCGGCTTCCGGTCAGAGCACGTTTGGGCTGGTGGTATCGGTTTACCAGCAACGCGATACCCGGATGCGGCCTCGCGCGGTCATTTTGTTCAACGTTTGGTTGACGACCTCCAAGCAGCGCCCGGCGTTGAAGCAGCGGCGACTGCCGATGCGGTCCCCTTGAGCGGCAACTACTCGCAAACTCCCTACGCGCGCGAGGATGGCAATCCGTTACCCGTAAATCAGCGCCCGCTCGGTTTAACACGTAGCATTTCGCCGGGATATTTCCGCACCTTACGCGTCCCACTCCTCGCCGGTCGCGAATTTAACGAACGCGACACCGCCGATCAGCCACTCGTCGTTATCTTAAGCAATTCGACCGCGAAGAAATTGTTTCCGAACGAGAATCCGCTTGGCCGGCAAATCCTCTTTGGAGTCGATAACGGCAATGGGCTTCCCGCCGAAGTTGTCGGCATCGTCGGTGATGTTCGATCGCGCGAACTTGCCAAGCCTAACGATATCGAATTCTACCGTCCGTGGCCGCAGAGAAGTTTTTCGTTCTTCAATGTGATGGTCCGGACCGCGATGAAACCAGAAGCGGCCCAGACCGTTGTTCGCGCAGCCCTTGATAAGATCGACAAGGAGATGCCGATTCTTCAACCGAACACGCTCGACGCGATCGTGACCCAATCGCTGGGACAACAACGCCTGACCATGGGATTACTCGGCGCGTTTGCCGGGATTGCGCTGTTGCTCGCGATCGTCGGCATTTACGGCGCCGTCGCTTACACAGTGGAACAGCGCACCGCGGAGATCGGTGTGCGCATGGCGCTCGGCGCGCAGGTTAAAGACGTTTTGCAGCTCGTCGTCAGACAAGGAATGAATCCCGTTCTGATCGGACTTGGCGTCGGTCTGATTGCGGTCTTCGCTACTGGCCGGTTGCTTGCGGCGCAACTGTACCAGATTTCTCCCCACAATCCGGTTCTGCTTGCCTTGACTGCCGCCGGTCTCGCCATCGCCGCTCTGCTCGCGTGTCTGATCCCGGCCCGCCGCGCCACTCTGATCGACCCCATCCAGGCATTGCGTACCGAATGACTTTCAATCTGAAACAAATCAACTCGACATTCAAACATGAACGATATTCGGTTTGCGTTTCGTAAACTTCGACAATCACCCGCGTTCACCTCAATCGCGGTAATCACGCTCGCGCTCGGCATTGGGCTCAACACGGCAATTTTCAGTCTAATCAACGATCTCTTTCTACGCGGTCTCCCGTTCAAGGAGCCGGCGCGGGTAGTTCGTCTCTACGGTGGCGACAAAACGCGCGATCTGGTGGACACCCCCATATCGGTGCCGCGCTATCAACATTACCGTGATGGTCAGACAATTTTCGACGGATTCGCTGCGGAAAATTTCTCTGCCTTTACTCTGACCGGCTTGGGCGATCCGCTTCAAATTTTTGGTGGCCGATTGACCTCGAACTATTTTGACGTCCTGGGTGTCAGCCCGATTCTCGGTCGCAATTTCCTCCTGGAAGAAGAGGAAACTGCCGATGTCGCACTGGTGACGAAGAACTTCTGGCAAAAACGCCTCGGTGGCGACCCGCGTGTGATTGGACGCAGCATCACGCTCGATGGCACGCCGCACACCATTGTCGGCGTTCTGCCAGATATGCCAGTCACTTGGTTTGGAACGAGCCCTATCGCGGAAGTTTGGACGACGAAACCTTTCCAACTTGCCGGATTCACTCACGAACGATTGATGCGCGGGACCGCTTTCCTTCGCGTGGTGGGCCGATTGAAATCGGGGATGAGCCTTCAACAAGCGCGCACCGCGTTGCCGTCGCTCGAACAAGGTTATCGGACGCAATATCCGAACAACATCGAAAGCACGATGACGACAACACTTAAGACGTTGCCGCA
>JBAQJG010000625.1:0-2194 GCA_049300145.1 Chthoniobacterales bacterium
TCGTCTTTCACGGGCTAAGCAAAGGTTGTTTTGTTTCAAAAGGCTTCGTGATCGAGCCGGCCGATCTCAGTGCCGCGGCGCCGGAGCATCTAAATGCGTTTCAGGATCAACTCGCGCTGTTGCTTTCGTGTTTACACGACAAGCTCCGCTTGCAAGTACAATGGTTTTGCGACTCCGACTATCGATCAGAATTACTGCGCTACCGGGAGCAAACCGAACGCGCTACGAACGTTTGGACCCGACGCTGCCGTAACGAACGCTTCGCTCGTTATTGGCAGGCGATGGTAGATCGGCGACTGCGCCGTCAGCGACTCATCCTTTATTTTTCGCGACAGATCGAAACCTCACCAGCGTTGATGGCAACGGCCGCACGGCAACACGCACACTACGACGCGCTCGTTCAGGAAATGACAACAGAATTTGAGCTGGTTCGGCAGATGCTTGCGAACATTTTCCACGGCGCGCGCATCACGCCGATGAATGATGCCGATCATTTCCGTAATTGCACAACTTTCCTCAATCCATCACTCGGCGCGCGGTTTGATTACGACACACTCGCGACATTCGATGCGCAACTCTCCATCCAGGAGAACTGCTGGCACAGCGAAGCGCAGAGCCTGCACGATGGTTCCGGATTTTGGATGGATGGTTTTTATCATTCCGTGCTCGTTGTTAATCGCTGGCCGAAGATCACGCATCCCGGCTTGGTTCACCGCCTCACCGGCCTGCCGCTGCTCGACTACAACATTACGGTCAACATTGAATCGTTGTCGACTCGCGCTGAAATCAACCGCGAAGAGAAAGCGCACGACCGTCTGGCTGGCGACTTCGCAAGCGAGAAGCGTCTCTCCCTGCTCACCGCGATGGAGAAAAAGCAGAAGAAAATCGCCGCGTTAATGCACGGACACGCGCGGCCATTCAACATCGAATACATCATTCGCGCATGGGACCAAACGCGTGAAGGACTCGCCGTGAAAATGGCGGCGATTAAAAACGCGATCAATGGAATGAATGGCGCGCAGTATCTTGAATGCGCATTGCCCACGACAGCCAGGAAACTGCTGTATCAAAGCTGGCCCGGTTATCCGTGGGGCCGCTATCCGCATCGGAAAATCTACGCGGAGACCCGTTACTTGGCCGACGTGCTGCCATTTAGTGCGACGTTCACCGGTCACCTCGACCAAGCAGAGGCTCTCTACGAAGGAACTCAACGAAACCTTGTCGGTGTAACAACTTTCGCCGGCTCCGGTGGAAGTGAAACGCCGCAACACGCGGTCTTGTTAGGCATGAGCGGCGCGGGAAAAAGCGTCACCGTCTGCGATCTGCTTTCGCAAACAGAAGCGTTCTACGATTACACCGTCATAATCGAGGAAGGACTCTCGTACGAAATCTATACGCGGACCGTGGAACCCACCGCGCGGCCGATCATCATTCAGCCCGATGGCGATCTAACGATCAATTATCTCGACACGCATGGTCTACCTCTCACGGCCGAACAACTCGCATCTGCGATGGCGCTTGTCGCCAAGATCGCCGGCGTGAGCAGTGACGAGGACAAACAGCTTTCCCGCGAAGCGCAGATCGCGAAATACATCATGCTGCTTTACGAAGATGTCTTCGAAGAATGGAGTCGCCGCAACGCCGATCGACTCTTGGAAATTGCCCGGCACGCTTGCATCCTCGCAAAACTCAAACGCACGCGTCCCGGCACGACGACGCTTGATGTCTTTGTCGATTTTCGCGATCTCCAGCGCACAAACGCGAACCTCGCGAACCAGCAACTCGCGGGAGTCACAGAAGAAGAGGCGCTGCGGTTCCTGAAAGAGCCGAACACGCGGCGCGAAGTTCGCAATCTCGCGTTGGCGTATTTCGCGTCATCGGAATACCCGACGCATCGCATGTTGCAGGAGTTGATTCAGCTCGACGGTTCCGATTCTGCGGCGGCCGATCTGGCGACACGTTTGATGCCGTGGTGCGCCGATGGCAACTACGGTTGTTTGCTCGATGGCGCCAGCAACATTTCTCTCACCGGCAAGATCGCGCATTTCGAGCTCGGCTACATTCCCGAAGCGGCGAAGTTGCTACGTGCTGTCGCCGGATTCCTTATCACCAATTACACGCGGCAGCACATCATCACGATGCCGCGGCGTCTGCGAAAGCGAAACGTGTACGAAGAAGTCGCGCGCCTTTTGGA
>JBAQJG010000626.1:0-1955 GCA_049300145.1 Chthoniobacterales bacterium
CTCCCGCGGCGGCGCCTGCTGATCCCGCGATCACTGCTGTCGTGGTGAGCGCTTGTCCAACTTGCGCGCCAGTCGCGATTGCTTTTTGCATGATGATCGGTGCGGCGATCGTGCTGGAGATGAGCCAGAGGGCGAGTGCCGCGAGGCCCAGCAAATTCTGCAGCCCGTAACCCGCACTACCGCTGACGCCGCCCAAGCTGAGAAAACTTTGATCGGTCATGAAACCGATTAGGCCGGAAGTGAGTAACGAAGCGGCACCCCAGCCCAGCGGCCAGCAGAGCACGCCGGCGTAACCGAGCAGAAATCCAACGCCGATGGAGTGGAGTGTCCGCACAGCGAGAAAGCCGATGAAAATCGGCGCGAGCGCATACCCGACGTAGAGAATGAACTTCTGTACGAGATAAGCGTAAAAGACGATGACGCTCGCTATGAATCCGAGCACCCACAGGATAATGGAAATGCCGGCTTCAAAGAGCGCTTGCCCGTCCAGCACATCCCACCATGATTTTGAGCCGGACCCGGAGCTGGTCGTACCTTTACTGATTGCGAGTGTCTTTTGATACTGCTGATAAACTCCGGCTGGATCGGCATGGAGCGTATCTCTTTACCGTTGAATCGACGGTGGTCGCGATCTCGTTGCTCCAACTCGGCAGGTAAGCGAGCACGGCGGCGAATACGAGGGTGCGGCCAATCGTGCGGAGATAAGCGCTCGGACTGCGGTGGCCCGTCACGGTTGACGAAACAATTCCAATCGCGAGCAGCACGAATGCAATCGGCGTGAGCACGTGATTCATTTCCGTGCACTGATTGAGAAAGTTTGGGAACAGTGTGTCGAAATTGTTCATCGTTGGCGTAGCGAGTTCGTTAGGCCGAAGTCTTAGCGACTGGTTGGAAATGAAGGCGGCGTTGTTTCCAGGCGGAAAACGTCGCCGTAGTGCTGCAAGCTTTCTTCCATTTGTGCCTGGCGTTCTTCGCGGCGCGCTTGTTCCTGACGTTCGCGATCGGCTCGGTTCTCCGCATCCTGGGTGACGACTTGTGCCGCCGCGTGGTCGATCTCGCGATCTACTGTTCCGAGTTCGGCGTTGTAGCCGGTGAGTACGCCATGGAGCTTCTGCGTTTCCGCGTCCGTTGTTGACGCTTGGAGCTTTTGCGTTGTTGCAGCAATTTGGTCGCGCAAAGTTTTACGTCGCGCGAGCACATCAGTCGTAACGTTTTGGAAATTGCGCGAATCGTCCTGGATCGCGCCGTACTTGCGGTACAAATCTTCCAAACGTGGAACTTGGGTACCGTTGGGCGTTGTGAACGTTTGCCCTAAGCTCTGATACAAACCGTTTCCGCTGTATTGCAGAGCCTGGAGACCGTTCGCGGACCGCTGTAGTTGAGTGAGCGTTTGGCCGACGCCAGTTTGGTGAAGGCTGCCGATTAGTTGATTCGCGCCAACGATATTAAGAAGCTTCGAAGGATCGCCGAATGCTTTCACGTAGGCGGTGACCTGCTGAAGCTCCTGCGTCATCGTTGTGATTTGCTTGATCTGGTTGTTGACCATCTCGACGTACTTCGCGAGATCGACGACGTGATTCGCCTGATTGTGCGCGATAGCGGTCGGATCGATGACGACGACCTGCGCATTCGCCAGAGAAGCAGCGACTAACAGTGTGGTGATTGAGACGATGAATTTCATAGGTATGAGTGTGTTATTCCTGAATCCGAATGGTGGCGGTGCTGGGCGCGAGGATGACGCCGTTTTGCTCACGTTCTGGCAACGGCACTTCGAGTAAGCGAACGCTGGCCGCATCGCTGGATTGCGGTCCGGTGCGTTGTTTGTCGATGAGTGACTGAAACCGCTGCTTTGCAGAATCGCTTCGCCCTTTTTCATAACCCTCTGTATAGGACTTCTTGGCGTGGGCGTTGCTCGCGCCTTGGAGCGTTTCGCTGACAAGCACGCCAGCTCCTGC
>JBAQJG010000627.1:0-19044 GCA_049300145.1 Chthoniobacterales bacterium
CGCGAGGACGGCTTGCGGTTTTCTCGCAATCTTTTTTGATCCCGGTGGGTTCCAAGTCGCGGAAAAATATCTGTTCGCGGCAAAGGCGAACGCCTACGCCATCGTCTTGGTGCTATTCGAAATTAAATCGGGTGAAGCATTAGTATGAGTGAACCTCCCGAGTTCTTCGTCTTATAAAGAACACTGATCTTTTTGCCATCACTCGCCGAGCGGCCGAGCCTACTGCCTCTGATTACGTCGTTCCTGTTTGCAGCTAGCTTGAATGAGAAAGTAGGGAGCCCCCCGCGTGGGATATTAGAAAATCCCCCACATGTCCAATGGCCCCGAAACGGAACCGTAACGACCTTTGGGTATGAAAAAGTTAAAATTACTTAGTTTAGTCGGCATCACATCGATTGCCCTAGCTAACGCCGGATTGGCAGCTGGCCACGGCGGCGGTGGAGGAGGGTTCGGTGGTGGTGGTTTTAGTGGTGGCGGGGGTGGACACGCCGGAGGCGGAGGTGGAGGTGCAAGGGCCGGTGGTGGCCACTTCGGTGGTGGAGCAGGATTCCATTCTCGCGGACCGGGATTCAGTGGTCGCCCCTTCAGTGGAAGAATGGGCCGTATCGTCGAACGTCACGATGCAAATTGGCACCGCGACTGGGACCGGCACCATGGTCACTTCTTCCACAACCGGTTCTTTGTTTTTGACGACGGTTTCTGGTTCGGGTTTTATCCTTTGGATTATTACTATCCGTACGACGACCAGGATTATTACGGATACGATGAGTCCACCGATCCATATTCGGTGTCGATGGTCGGCGCCGTCCAATCAGACCTGGCCAGGCAAGGTTACTATCGCGGTGTGATAGACGGTGTTTACGGCCCGCAGACGCGCGTGGCCATAACGCGTTATCAAAGCAATCACGGGTTGCAAGTGACCGGCAGTCTTACGACGGCAACGCTGCGATCCCTCAGATTGCCACAACCAATGGGCAGCTAACAAGTGCGGGATTGCTCCATGAGAACGCTGCATTCGAAGTCTTGTAGGAGAGGTGGGGAGCAATGGAGGTGGGCGCCCTTAGCGACGCTCACTTCCGGCTCGTCGGTCCGGACGGGAGCGCAAGTTGAATGAGAAGGAATTCGATGAAATCGCCACTGATTCTTCTCTTCACGTGCGACAGTGACTTCGCTATGGCTCACGTCCCGAGCGGGGTACTAGAAAATCCCCCACATGTCCAATGGCCGCGAAACGGAACCGTAACCACCTTTGGGTATGAAAAAGTTAAGTTTACTTAGTCTAGTTGGCATCACATCGATCGCTCTAGCTCACGCAGGATGGGCAGCCTGGCCATGGCGGGGGCGGAGGCGGGTTCGGTGGTGGTGGTTTTGGTGGCGGACATGGCGGAGGCGGGGGAGGCTTCCGTGGTGGTGGTTTCCGAGGAGGAGGTGGGCACTTCAGCGGCGGTGGCTTTGGTGCACCGCACATAAGCTATGGAGGAGTAGGCAACCGGGGAGGAGGAGTCAGCTTCGGTATGCCTCGCCCTTCGGCTGGAGTCCCGCACATTGCAACTCGGGCCGCGAATGTCCATTCATTTGGACCGTCTCGACCAGTTGTGCCGCAAAATTCTGGCGGACGTCAAACGCGTGGCCTAACGAACGTCGCCCGTGGCAATCGAACCGGGAACACTTCTGGTCGCGCGACGGCGGCACTTAATCGCCCAAACAATCGTGGTACGAACCCTTCAGCCGCGCGTTTATCGCAAACATCCGCGCATCGTGGATTGAACGGACGGACTGATCACATCGCTGAACGTCATAACGCAAATTGGCATGGCGACTGGGACCGGCGGCATGCCCACTTCGACCACGGGCGCTTCTTTGTTTTTGACGACGGTTTCTGGTTCGGACTAGATGCCGGATTCTACCCGTGGGATTACCTGCCTTATTACGCCGACGACTATTATCCATACGATTACTACGCGGACGTTCAGCCGGACGATAACACCCCGGCCGTTTATGCTGGTGCGCCGGCGGCTGATACGACGGTCCAAGCTGTCCAAACGCAGCTTACCCAACTCGGTTATTACAACGGTCCCGTCGATGGCATTTTCGGTCCGGCGACGCGTGACGCACTGGCGAAGTATCAAATCGCACAGCACCTAAGTGTAACCGGAAGTCTATCGCCTGACACGGTGCAATCTCTCAGATTACCACAAGTAACGAGTCGTTAAGAAGCGCGAAATTGCTCAATGAGAACACGGCACTCGGCATTTTCTGGGAGAGGCATGGAGCAATGGAGGTGGGCGCCCATAGCGGCGTCCACTTCCAGCTCGTTGTCCCCGACACGAGCGCAAGTTGAATCACGAGGCATATTCGCGGCCTAACGAAGAGAAGAATTTCAACAGGAACGCTAAGAAACGAACGAAAATGAAACTCAAGAGGATTGATATGAAAACGAAGCAACTCGGTAACTCCGATCTCTCCATAACCCCCGTCGGCTTTGGCGCCTGGGCCATAGGTGGTTCGGGCTGGGAATTTGGTTGGGGTGAGCAGGATGACGAAGCATCTGTCGCCGCGATTCACCGCGCGCTCGAGCTTGGTGTTAATTGGATCGACACCGCCGCTGTTTACGGAATGGGTCACTCCGAGGAAGTGGTCGCGTTTGCGCTGAGAACCTGGCCCGGACCTCGACCATACGTTTTCACCAAATGCGGCCTGCGCTGGGACGAACAGGGATACGTTCATCGTGACTTAACCGCGGACTCGATTCGCCGCGAGTGCGAAGACAGTCTGCGCCGGCTGAATGTCGATGTTATCGACCTCTACCAAATCCACTGGCCTACCGAAGACCTGGAGGAAGGCTGGGGGGCGATGGCGCAACTTCAACGAGAAGGGAAGGTTCGATGGATCGGCGTGTCCAACTTCAGCGTCGAAGAGATGCGCCAGGCGCAAGCGATCGCTCCGGTCACTTCTTTGCAGCCTCCGTATTCGTTGGTTCATCGCGACGTCGAGCGAGAGATTCTGCCTTTTTGCCGATCTAACGGACTTGGCGTGATTGTCTATTCGCCAATGGCCTCCGGTTTGTTGACCGGCGCGATGACGCGGGAACGAGCAGCAAATCTTCCCGAGAGCGATTGGCGCAGTCGCGACATCGAGTTTCGGGAACCGAAGCTCTCGAAGAATCTCGCGCTCGTTGAACGCTTGCGAGAAGTCGGCGACCGGGTTCAACGTCCGCCCGGTCAAGTCGCGATCGCCTGGGCGCTGCGAAATCCTGCGGTGACCGGCGCTATCGTCGGTGCGCGCAACGCCAACCAAGTCGAAGGAAACGTCGACGCGGCCACACTTCGTCTTACGGATAAAGAGATGGCAGAGATCGAAGCAAGAAGCATTCGGGAACCAGAGTTGGTGACCGCAGCCTGAGAAGGAATGGAAATGAAAATTGGATTCATTGGCTTAGGCATCATGGGAAGCCGCATGGCGGCGAACCTGCAAAAACACGGCTACGACTTGGTCGTGTTCAATCGGACTCGCGCCAAGGCGCAGCCGTTGATCGACGACGGCGCAACATTCGCCGAATCGCCAGCAAAAGTTGCTGAACAAGTGGACGTTTTGTTAACGATGCTGGCTCATCCCGACGCAGTAGAGCAAGCGGCGCTGGGCCGCGACGGCTTTCTAAGTCATCTTAAGCCGAATGCACTTTGGATAGATTGCAGTTCAGTCAATCCGTCGTTCTCCAAGAAAATGGCCGCCGAGACAGCGCGGCGGAAGGTTCATTTTGTCGATGCGCCGGTCACCGGCTCCGCTTCTGTGGCCGCCGAAGCGAAGCTGGTTTTGTGGGTAGGCGCTGATGGCGCTGATTTGGAAAGGATTCGCCCGCTTCTACTGTGCATGGGCAACAAAATTGTTCACACCGGAGGAAACGGGATGGGGACCTCCATGAAAATGGTAATCAATCTGCTGTTGGGTAACGCCATGGCATCGTTCGCGGAAGCGATGGCGCTGGGCGAAGGACTTGGACTCTCGCAAAAGATGTTGTTCGATTCACTGCTCGGCACGCCTGCGGTTGCGCCGTTCCTGGCGGGTAAGCGGGACAAGATCGACAATCGCAACTACGAAGCCGAGTTCCCATTGCGCTGGATGCAGAAGGACATGCATCTCGCGACGGTGAGCGCGTACAAAACCGGCGTGGCCATGCCGGTAACGAATGTGACCAAGGAAATTTATCGCCTGGCCATGCGCGATGGACACGACACCGAGGATTTTTCCGCCATTTACGATTACATCGTTAACAACGGTACCTTGGCCGCAATCGATCGACAGTCCTCGCCTTCACGCGAGAATACTAAGTCATTTCTCGCAAAGTCTGCCTAAGGCTTGATCGTCGCTCGGGTTGCGTTTCCAGTGACCACCAAGCCAGGGTGGCGAAATTGGCGGACGCGCCAGACTTTGGTTCATCCGGTTCCAGCCCGACGACTCCAACGCTTAGTTGCGACTGGCCACGAGCTGTCCTGGCGTCTACAATTTCAAACCTGTGCAAGAGAAAGGTTGGGAACGTGAAACGCGACAGCCTGAGCACTCGATCTGAGCAGCCGCAAGGGCCACTCACGGATCTCGAGCGAAGCGAATTTTATCTGCGCGAGGGAGAACGATTGGCTCATATGGGGAGTTGGTCGCTCAGGGCCGATGGCATATTCGATTACTGGTCGCCCGAGACGTTCGTGATCTTCGATTTCGATCCTTCGCAAGGGATTCCTACACTGACGCAATGGCTGGCTGTTCTGCATGCTGACGATGGCGATCTCTTAGCCAAGACGATCGAGAGAATGTTTCGCGAAGGCGTGCGAGGCGACGTCAGGTATTGGGTCGATCATCCAAAAAAAGGAAAACGGATGATGCACAGCACGGGAGAGCCAGTGTTAGAGAACGGCAAAGTCACCCGACTGATCGGTAATACGCTGGATATCACCGAGCAGGAAAACGCCTTGGAGGAAATAAGACGTCTGAAAGATGAGCTCTACAAAGAGAACATCGTTCTACGGGAAGAAATAAACAGCACGTCGATGTTCGAAGAGGTGCTGGGCACTTCCGCCGTATTGCAAAGGGTGCTCGCACTCGCCGCGAAAGTAGCTCCGACAGATTCCACTGTTTTGATAATGGGCGAAACCGGGACCGGCAAGGAGCTAATCGCGCGTGCAATTCACAAACGATCAAAGCGCGCGGAACGGTCGTTCGTCAGTGTAAATTGCGCCGCGATTCCGTCCTCCCTGATCATGTCCGAATTATTTGGTCACGAGAAAGGAGCGTTTACGGGAGCAGTTCAGCGGCGACTCGGCCGATTTGAATTAGCAGAAGGCGGGACACTTTTCCTCGATGAAGTGGGCGATCTTCCTCTGGAAACACAAATCGCACTGCTGCGCGTTCTGCAGGAACGCGAATTTGAACGTGTTGGCGGAACCGAGATGCTGCGCTGCGATGTGCGCGTGATTGCCGCGACCAATCGCGACCTTCATTCCGCGATCGCCGCTGGTTCGTTTCGCAGCGATCTTTTTTACCGGCTCAACGTTTTCCCAATCACCCTGCCGCCTCTGCGCGAACGGAAAGAGGACGTTGCATTGCTCGTAAATTATTTTGTCGATCGTTACGCGAAAAGGGCCGGAAAGAAGATAAAGAGCATCCAAAAGAAAGCTTTGGAAGCCTTGCAAGAGTATTCATGGCCTGGCAACGTCCGCGAACTGCAGAACGTAATCGAACGGTCGCTCATCATCGGTGAAACGAACGAGTTCTCGATTGATAAAAGTTGGTTCTCGAGCGAGTCACAATCGGCCAGGTCGCCCGCAGTCGATCAGACTTCTTCTGAGCGGACGCGCATCGAAGCAGCGCTTGCGCAAACAAAGGGCAAAGTTTCCGGTCAACAAGGCGCCGCGGCGATACTCGGCATACCAGCATCTACCTTGGAATCGAAAATTCGGACACTAAGGATCAACAAACACGCCTACAAAGGCACCTAACGATCACGAATTCGCGAAGCTCGGATAGATTCGACTAATGTATGGTCTGTCATTACTTGGTTCCCGTCTCAAGGTGCGTAGCGAGGTCACACAAATGCTGTGGTCAAGGTCTCCGGATAAGTGGGTTTTAGTACCCGAGTTACCGGTAATCCGACTAATCAGGACTTGGGAATTGCTTCGTTTCCATTTCACGTTGAAAAATCTTCCGATGACGTTGAGGATGCCAAGGATGATCGCCACATCAACAACCATGCAGCGAAGCGTGGGTACCCCAGCATGAAACGCACGTATTTTCCCGGTATCACTGACATTGTCATCGTCACGGATCCGGCAGAGGTGCGGACAATTTCAAACGATTCAAGGTTCGACCGGGACTTCATAGGACATGGTCCTGTTCGCAACGTGCAGCGTCTCCGGAAAATGCTCCGTATTTTCTCGTTCAACGGCAGATTATTCCCAACCATGCTGCCGCGCACCGACCCCAGCCGCGCCGCCGCGCAAGACGAACTGTGGTCGAGACTAAACGTCAAGGCCGACGAGGTGAAACACGGACCCGCTGAATTGGAGCCCCTGGCCGAATGGGTTAGAGGGATCGGAACTGCGGAGAAGCTCGATCTGCTTGTGCAGCAGAGCATAGGAAGATTGTTCGTGGTAACGTTCACGGCCACTGAGGAGAGTTTGGCAGCGGCCCGTATGGTGCTTGAGGCTGCAAGCTCTTCCAATGTCCTGAAAATGCTGGGGTGGCGCATCAACGGCAAGCTGGAGCGGGCCAAAACGCTTCTTGCTTCCATGGCGAATGGCGATCTGGCTGGCGTTATCGCGATGATTGCAGGTCGGCAGCTCATTGTTGATGGCCTGCATAAAATGCGGCAACTTGCTGCCGACCCAGCGCTTCGATCTTCAATAACGACGGATGCTGCGGTGGACGAATGCCTCTTTGCACCAACCACCGTTGTACGCCAGGCGAAAACCTCTGGCGAGATCGGCGGTTGTCCCTTTAGAAGAGGCTCGCTCTTCATCCTTGGGCTGGGAAGCGCGAGCAAAGGCGCAGGGAATCGCGACCTCGTCTTCCTCGGTCAGAGTTGGAGTCGCTGTCCCGCAGAAAAGTGGGTGCCTGCGCTACTGGAAGGCGTGTGGACGCGTGTATTGGCCGCGTTGCAGACGTCTGAGAAACCTCGCGGCCCTAGTTGATGAACCTATGGACGCCGTGCGAATAACCGAGGTGAACTGAAACTCCTGGCTGATCTGTGCATTGAACGATCCAGATGCCTGATTAACGCGCTAACCGCTAAAGTGGGTTTTAGAACCAAGATGTCCGGTTATGCGACTAATCAGGAGTTGAGCGTGGGCAGTGGCGTTTGGCGTGGTGACTTTCGTCGCTCGATTGGGATCTCCCGCAGGCTGCATTATGTCTGCATTATATTAGAGAGTAGAGAGAAGGAATTGCTCTTTATTTCTCAAGGTGCGTAGCGAGTGAAGACGAAGTCGTGATCTTTGGCTTAGGTCACCGCAACGATTTGAATGCGGCGCGCATTTCGTTAACGAAAAATTCTGGTTGCTCCCAGGCCGCAAAGTGTCCGCCTTTGGGCAGCTTATTATAATAGATGAGCTTCGGATACGCTTTCTCTACCCAGCTCTTCGGGGCTGCGTAGATCTCGTCTGGAAAAACGCTCACCGCAGCCGGGATAGAGACGTTTTTCGGAGCAAAAAACGCCAGCTTATTTTCCCAATAGAGACGAGCAGAAGAGACCGCCGTGTTCGTAAACCAGTAAAACGTGATGTTATCGAGGATATCGTCGCGCGTAAGGCCCGCGGGCTGGCCCTCGAAGACACGCGTAATGAGCGAATAACTGCTTGCGTCGTGGTCGATTATCCAAGCGGCCAGGCCGATGGGTGAATCGGCAATCCCGTACAGCGTCTGCGGGCGGAGCGACATCTCGTCGGCGTAGCCCAGCCCTTTGGTATAGAAGAACTTCAGCTGATCGTACGCATTCTTTTCCTCGGGTGAAAGGTCGGGTGGCGGCGGCGCACCGGTAAAGGCCGCCTTGTCAATTTCGGGTGGAACCGCACCCGGCATATTGGTGTGAATACCGATTAATTCTGAAGGAGCGAGCACCCCCATCTCATCGGTGATGAGCGCGCCCCAATCGCCGCCTTGCGCTACATATCGCTTGTATCCGAGACGCCTCATCAACTCTGCCCACGCACGCGCAATATGTTCGGGACCCCAGCCGGCCGCCGTCGGTTTCCCCGAGTATCCGTAGCCGGGCAACGATGGAATCACGACGTCGAACGAGTCTTCCGCCGTCCCACCGTGTGCCGTTGGATTCGTTAGGGGATCAATGATCTTCAGTTGCTCGATGATCGATCCAGGCCAGCCATGCGTGATGATCATCGGTAATGCGTTCGGATTTTTCGATCGGACGTGGATAAAATGAATATCGAGTCCGTCGATGTTGGTTACGAAATGCGGCAGGGCCTTCAATTTCTTTTCGCATTTACGCCAGTCGTAATCCTTCGCCCAATAGC
This sequence comes from Chthoniobacterales bacterium, assembly GCA_049300145.1. Lineage (GTDB taxonomy): Bacteria > Verrucomicrobiota > Verrucomicrobiia > Chthoniobacterales > UBA10450 > AV133. The sequence goes on from JBAQJG010000627.1 coordinate 8,520, forward strand.
TCGCGAGGTTGCGCATCGTCGCCAACTGCACGCCTTGCGATTGATCGTTAACCGTCTCTTTCTCCGGCCAGCGCGTGGCAGCAATACGCCGGTGAAGATCATCGAGCGCCGCCTTCGATATTGTTGGGACGGCGAAGGGGCGAATCGACTCTTGCGCAGCGGCAGCTACTGCTGAGGTCCGGACAATGACTAACGAGTTGATGACGGCGACACAGAACAATGCCGACGCGAAAGCGGATACAGTTTTCATAGAAACCTCGATCTGTGCGAGCGAACCCGATCGTTCGCGGTTTCCCAGCGGGAAGAGGGCCAGGCGGAGCTCCTCAGGCGAGGCGCCCAACGGACTTAGCGCGCGGGAGAAGTTTGCGACGCATTGGAATAATTGGTCAAGTCACAACTGTGTGACGAGTTGGGTCGCGACGGGAAGCGGGGGGATTATTCCCGCAGACAATTGGCCGCGGCCATGCGGGCGTTGGCGGGAACCAATTTTACGGCGGGAGGTGCCGAGTACACCGGTGCGCCTAATGAAGCCGGGCACTGCGATTGGGAATCCTGCCGCCGTGCGGCAATCTATAGTCAGGGAACTCATCCGATGAACTAGCGGGAGCGTAACCGCAGCGCCACCCCGAGCTTTCGATAGATGCGCTGAAGATGCTTCTTCACAGCCCGCACCTTCGCGTTACAAAAATTCTTCGTTAGGCAGCTTCGTTCGATTGGCGGATCAATTTTTCCATCTGCTTTGTGATCTTCGGTCGCGACGTTCTCAAAATTTCCAGGAATGCCGGCACGGCGGGATTTCCGGAAGATTTGCGCCAGGCAACGCACAAAGGAATCCGAGCCGACCTTGGGATGATTGAGCGAATAACGACCGGCCGTTTCAGGCTCGCGACGCAACGAGGCACGATTGAGACGCAAAGCCCGCTCTCTACCAAAGTGAGGACGGTCGCCATAAAGTCCGGCTCATTTACGATGCGTGGCGAGAAGCCAGCTCGCCGGCAAACCGAGATGACCTCGTCAAACAAGGTTCGGGCCCCTTTGCGGTGGAATTGGACAAATGGCTCGCCCGCCAGACTTTTCAGGCGCACTACTTTTTGCCGTGCCAGTCGGTGAATAGGACGCAGCGCAATTCCGAGTTCGTCCATGTAGACGTTTTCTTCTTCAAATTCTGCGCGGCGGTCTGGCGGTAGTTTTCTCGAGAAGCCCAGGTCGATCCGTCCGTCCTCGAAGGCGGCGAGCTGCTGGTCGGGAGTCATTTCATAAAGCTGTAGTTGCACGTCAGGAAATTTTTGCCGATACGACTGTACGAGGGAAGGCAAGAACGGACCGGAGGCAGTGCCGAAAAATCCTATGCCCAAACTGCCGGTCTCCCCGCGTGCGGCGCGCCGCGCGATCTGACCAGCTTCCTTTGCATGATTCAGGATCTGCTCCGCCTCACGCAAGAAGACGCTTCCTGCCGCCGTAAGCTGCACAGTTCGTTTCGTGCGGAGCAGCAATTTAACGCCGAGTTCCTCTTCCAGATCGAGAATGGTTTGGCTGATCGCGGGCTGCGCCACGTGCAGGCGGCGGGAGGCTTCGCTGTAGCTCAAATGATGAGCGACGCCAACGAAGTAACGAAGATGTCGAAGCTCCATAATAGACGCTTATCGCCGAATCCGATTACTACAAGCGAATCATACGATTTCCGCGATGGCAAGAATGGAGCGATACAACTGGACCAATCAGAAATGAAAACGGATAACGGATCACATCGAGAACGAAGCTTGGGCTCGCGTTCTGAAGCGAAACTATCCGCTCGAACCTATGGCGAGTTGCAGCGGCAGCTGCACAAAGACCTCCTTACGCAGCACCCGGAATGGATCGATGCCGACGGCAACTGCTCTACCTGCGACGATTACGAACGTCGATTCTCTCAGCTGATTTCAATATTCAAGTCCCAAAACAAAATTACGTCGGGTCAAAAAGCCAACTCGAGTAAAAGAGTAGAACTCGAATGAAGTTAATCGTTAACTCTTTAATCCAAACTCGGAATTCTGAAAAAGGATCTCGATTATCACGTGATCAATGCCTTCCCAACCAAACAGAGAGGAGACTCCTATGCAACCACTTCAAGCTGACTACTTCGCTGCGTATCACAACGTAAAGCTGACACGAGACGCCAACGGTGTTCTGATTGTTCAACTCCACACCAACGGTGGCCCGTGCATTATGACCGCACAAACTCACACGGAGTTTGTCGAGGCCTTCTACAGGATTTCGCAGGATCGAGCGAACAAGATCGTGATCCTGACGGGGGCAGGTGGCGACTTCATCACGAGCGTCGAATGGTCGTCCTTCGGCAATGTCGCCGATCCCGGCGTCTGGAGCCAGATTCACGACGAAGGCGTTCAGGTTTTGGAAAACATAGCCAACATACGCGTGCCGGTCATCGCGGCTATCGAGGGACGCGCCCACATCCACTCAGACTATGCGCTACTTGCCAATGTGATTGTGGCGGCCGAGGGCGCAACTTTCCAGGATGTGGGGCACTTCGCCGAGGGCGTTGTGCCGGGTGATGGAGTCTTCACCACGTGGAGTTATCGCGCTGGACCAGGGCGAGCGGAGGCGTTCCTGCTCAACCCACAGCCGCTGCCGGCGCGTACCGCGCACGAGTGGGGAGTGGTTGCTGAGGTTGTGCCGAACGGTAAGGCGGTCAGTCGAGCGCGGGAATTGGCGGAGCTGTACCTGAAGGTTCCGGAAGTGACGCGTCGCGATACGCGCATCCACTTCATTCAACCCTTGAAAGAGCGCATCGTGCGAGAAGTGGGCTACGGACTGTCGCTCGAAGGAGCGTCGTCGGCCGCCCTCATGAAATCGAAGGCCGTCCACGGGTAAACCTGTAGCTCGGATACGTCCACCCAAAAAAACGGTGGACAAATGCTTGGATTAATATCCAGACCTGAAGAAGAATCGCCTGAGTAAACAGACGGTGTAGCTATGGCTCGTCAGCGATCCGTTCGGCAACGTGACCGGCGGACGGAGACGCGGTTTTACTGAATACGACCTTCTCGGCATAGACGTGATTGTCGATACCGAGAAGCTGTTAGGCTGGCCCCGGCGGCGAGCGGACGCGCATCGAAGCCGCGCTTGCGCAAAGTAATGGAAAAGTCTCCGGATCACATGGCGCTGCGGCCAAGCTGGACATGCCACCTTCAACTCTCGAATCCAGAATTCGCTCTCTGAAAATCAACAAATTCCAGTTCAAGGGAGTTTAATGCGGACGGCGCGCTCAGTCGGTGGCGATCGTGAATTCGCGAAGCTCGGATAGACGATGGCGAATACCCGCTACAGTCCCATGTGACTGGCGCGGCGCCACTACGCGGAGTACAGCTTTGATGTGAATCCCGGATCAGCGCTGACAAACCCGTTCTCGAGCGGGGGTGGCGGAAACAACTTCGAGAACAGCGTGGAAGCCCTCTTCACGGTGCTGCTGCTGACGGGCGGCTTTGCTCCCTGTTTGTCGCCAATTCCGATCAAGCGGATAATCCTGCAAGGGAAATACGCGGGTTACGAGACGGACGACTGCATAATCTGTTTGGAAGGCCGCAGCGCACGTGAAGGACCCAAGTTGGTAACTCAAATCAAACACAAAGTGTCGATTACCGAAAAGGACTCGGTGTTTGCCGACGCGGTGGGGGCAGCGTGGCGTGACTTTAACAACGGCACGCTATTTGTGCGGGATCGAGATGCGCTCGCTCTGATAACCGGGCCGCTTAGCGCGACCGATATCGATCATGCGAGGGCGATCTTGGACTGGGCACGCTCGTCGGCGACCGCTGAGGAGTTCTTTGTGGCGAAGGTGGCGAAAAGCAAATTCAGCAGCCAGGAAAAACAAGCGAAGCTCTCCCGGTGGCAACTGGTCCAACCGGCCGTTTAACTCATTAGTCGACATTCTTCTCCCATGGCACCCGCAAACAGTTGCCGAAATATCCAAGCGCGTCGCTGCTGTGCGAGTGCTGGTGAAGGAGTATCCGGCTGTTGCTTGGAGGTTGTTATTGGCTTTGATGCCAGAGGCTCACAGCGTTACGTCTGGCACCCGAAAGCCGACGTGGCGCAAGTTTATTCCTCCGGATTGGCCGGAGGGTGTCACGAATCGAGATTACTGGCAGCAGGTTAACGAATACGCAGCAATTGCTCTTGAACTGGCTAAGTCTGACAGCGCGAAACTTCCCGGGCTTCTGGATCGCATAGGCCGAATACCCGATCCCACGCGTGCCGAGGTTCTCAATTATCTTCGCTCTCCCGCCATACGAGAACTTCCAGAAGCCGAGCGGCGCCCAATATGGGAGGAGTTGATGAAGCTGGTCTCCGTACATCGCCAGTACGCCGACGCCGAGTGGGCGATGGATTCGGAATCGGTTACAAGCCTGGAAGAGATTGCAAAATCGCTGCAGCCATCGTCGCCCATGGCGCGCCACCATCGACTCTTTGGAGGCGAGGAATTCGAGTTATTCGAACAACGAGACAATTGGGAAGAGGAGGAGCGGAAGCTTCAGTCAAAGAGACAGGAAGCCGTTATTGAAATCTTCTCAAGCGATGGGCTTGATGGACTGCTCCAATTTGCTCATTCCGTTGATGCGCCGTCGAAGGTGGGAGACGCATTCGGGGTTGCGGCGGATTCGTCGGTCGATACGAGGCTTCTACCAGTTCAGATCGATCGCGATGAATACAAGGACTTCGTTTCGGGTTTCATATGGGCGAGACTGCGGTCAAAAGGTTGGAACTGGTCGAACACGTTAGGAATTGAACATTGGACGACCGAAAACCAACTCGGATTTCTTCTTAAACTACCTTTTGCGAAAGAGGCATGGGAACTCGCCGAGAGCTTACTCAAAGAGCACGTCAATCGGTACTGGGCCGCAGTGTATCCGAATGCATACAATGTGGTCGAAAAAGACTTGATCGAGGCGACGAAGCTACTTCTATCGCATGGAAGGCCACGGGGAGCGATTCAATGTCTTTCGAGACTAGTATTTCAAAAGAAAGAGATCGACCCTTCGCTTGTTTGCCGCGCTTTGCTAGATGCTGTTTCGGTCGACGATAAAGGCAGTCCTCTTGATCAGCATGCCGCGCGTCAGCTTATTAAGTGGCTTCAAGACAATGCGTCAACGTCCGCGGATGAGCTGTTCAAGGTCGAGTGGGCGTACTTACGATTGCTCGACAAATCCTACGGCGGTGTAGGTGCAAAGACTCTCGAGGGACGACTTGCGCGAGATCCCCAATTCTTCTGCGAAGTGATTCGCTTGGTTTTTCGCTCGGATAAGGAAGAACGAAAAACTGAAGTCGACGAAGGCAAAAAGACGTTAGCAGAGCAAGGTTACCGTTTATTGCGGGAATGGACGACACCGCCTGGGACGCTTACTGACGGCACTTGGAACAGCGAGGCCTTCAGTAAGTGGCTGACGACGGTCGGGGCGTCAACGAAGGAAAGCGGACATTATGGGGTGGCAATGAGTCAGGTAGGCCAGGTTTTACCGTATGTTCCTGCTGATCCTGGTGGGCTCTGGATCGACAAGACGGTAGCAGAGGCGCTGAACGAGAAAGACGATGATGAGCTGCGATCGGGTTTTACCATCAAACTTTTTAACATGCGCGGCGCTCATGGGTTTACGCATGGTGCAGAGGAGAGGAAGATTGCAGCGGGATTGCGCGCGAAGGCCGACGCCGTTGAGAATGTTACGTATCACAGATTCGCTGCGGCATTGCGTGACCTAGCAAAGCAATATGAGGCGGACGCAGAGCGTGACGCGGCGCGAAATCCGCTCGAATAACACGCACGCGCAGCAAGGAATTAACGAATAGATGCAAACGCTTCTTTCGCACATTTCCAGGCGCAGACGATTGATCGTGACTACAGAATCATTTTTCTTGCCGTTTTGCGGTCAGGTCGCGCTGAAATCCGCGGAATTCTGCCCCCTCTAGCAGCTATGTCTTACGAACGAGAGTTTGCGACTGTTGACATTTTACGTGCATCCAAAACTGCTGAGACACGTGGCGTGGATGCGTTCGCATTGTGCATAATTAAGATGGAGAGGCAGATTCGGCGACTTCTCACATTCAGCATCTTTCAGTTTCCGTGCTTTACCTATGCATCCATTCCTGACCTGAAAACCGCGTTGGCGAACGAGCGCATTTACTATGAAGGTTTCATTAAGGGTTTTGAAGCGCTCCACCCGAAATCGATCGCAGACCTAATCGGCCCCGAATATGCGCGGTTGCAACCCCTCCTCCCTGTCATCAAGAAGCATCGGAATAAGATCTTTCACGGACAAATCACCGGTCAGGAGTTAAGTCGTGAGACACTGCTCGACTACGTTGATGATTTACGGGAGTGGTGCCGACTTCTTGGTGAGGGCACTCACAGTTACCTTGGATACGAAGGCTTCGACGACTCCTTTCGGAAGTCTCCCGACGCAACATTCGTCTCCCACTACAAGCTTTCTTTAGCCAGCGTTGGCGATTACAAGAACCTTCTAAAGACACTGCGCTCGTGAACAACCGTGGCCTAACCAATCGCTTGAGCCAACCGCTGGCCGTCGCGATGCGCACCTTTGATTTATGAAATCGTTTCCCATGTTTGCCACGTTCACCGCCGCCAACAGTGGATCAGCTCCGTCTCGTTAGGGCATTCTAAAGCTCATTACTCTCTTGACGCAGCTTCTTTCGCGCACTGCCAGAATTTTTCCGCGGCTGGGCTGAGCCGGCCTTTTGTTTCGCCGATGACGAGCACGCGGTTTCCTTGAAACTCGCCCGCATCCGAAGCCCCCGGCATTCATAATGGCGTTATGTTACGGTCAGATCGCGTTAAAATCGGCAGAGCGCTGCCGCTCTGTAGCGTTGGCAGGGGGCCAACTCTACGGCCGGAGGTGCCGAGCGTAAGCTAGCGCACCTAGGGAAGCCGGGCACTGAGATTGGGAATCTCGGCAATTTAGTAATAATTAAGGGAACAATCTGCGCGAACTAGCGGGAGCGTAACGCTGCCCGATATATTTTAAAATGCACGTGCATTCACAAGTCTATTCATCTACTTCTCATTAGATGCAGCGCATCCGCTTCAAATTCGTCTGGACCTCGCAGAACTGAATTCGTTTAAGGGAAACTCAATGTTAAATCGCATTTTTCTGTCGCTGCCGGTTGTTTGTCTGGCTATCGGCACGTTATGGGCGGCGGACGATCCCTTCGTAGGCAAATGGAAGGTGAACCCCTCCAAGAGCAAACTCATCGACGAAATGAAGGTTGAGGCCGCAGGAGCAAACAAATACGTCATCACCTTTGGCCCAGGCCAAGTGGACACAGTCGTGGCCGATGGGAGTGACCAGTCAGCTCTGAGCGGAACCACCTTTTCCATCACGGTGAAAGGACCCAAAAACTGGGAGGTCGTCCGCAAGATGAAGGGCCGCACGCTCCTCACGGCGAATTGGACACTTTCCGAAGACGGCAAAACGCTGAACGACGCCTTTACGCAATATTTGCCCAGCGGTACGACATTGTTCGCGCAACCTTTGCCCGACGGTTCGACATTGGTCTTGCCGTACGTCTACGAGCGGACGGCGGGAAATTCAGGTTTTCTGGGCACGTGGGACAGCGAGAGCGCGAAAGTGAAGACGGGGATCGAGCTCCAGATCCAGCCCTACGAGGGTGACGGCCTGTCATTTAAACGTTCCGATGAAGAAATGGTTAAGAAGATCAAGTTAGATGGGAACGATTATCCGGACCTCGACCCGAACGCGGGGGATAAAGGCACTGCATCTTCGAGCCGCCGCGTGAACGAGCGCAGTCTGGAAATCACATACAAATTCAAAGGCAAAATTACGGGCACCTCGCAGATCGAGCTTTCTACAGATCTCAAGACCTTGACGATGACCGAGCGCCTGGTGGGTCAAAGCAGGCCCAAGAGCATTCTTGTGTTTGATCGGGAATAGACGTGCGAGTAGCCGGCTCCACAAAAAATAGTCATTCCCCTCGATGGTTGCGCCCAGTGCCACATGGCCGTAACCTAATAATGAACCTGATCGCGGGGGTGACGCATGCGACGCACGATTTGTTTCGCGCTTTTCGGACTGCTCGTTTCGAGTGGAGCGGCCTTCCCCCAAGCGCGCGCCGGGCCATTCGTACGAGCACGGGGAAGAGTGGTTGTCGTGCCGCGGTTCGCAGCACGTGCGAGGGTATTCCCTCGATACAGCATTCTCGTTCCATTTCCGTATCCTGTCTGGAATTTCATCGCGCCATTGCCAGATTACGCGTTGATCCCGCCATCGCCAACCTACGTGTTCGTCGGCAGCGACTCGGCGAGCCACCCGCAGTTGGTGTTCAAAGACGGCACGACGTACACGGTGACGGACTACTGGCGCGTCGACGATCAGCTCCACTTCATTACGATCGAAGAAGGCGGAACGAAGTCCGTACCGCACACCGTGCCGTTCGGGGACCTCGATGTGCAACGGACAACCGACGCAGATGCAGCGCAGGGGTTTCGGTTCCTGGTCAGAGACGAACCGATCGAGCAATGGCTCCAGCACCACGCGCAGCGCACGCCTGGGCGGCACGGGAAAAACGGGGTCGACGACACTCATAGGATGTAATTAAGAACCTGATCCGCTGGTTAGGCGGAAACGGTTCCATGTCGCGACAGCGACTGAGATTTCCGCAGAGAGATACTCCGTGAAGTCGTGGTGGCGTAGATGGCGGCACACCACGGTTTGGCGATCAAGAGGATCGCTCTCGTTAGCGATGGCTCAGCTCACGAGGAATGGCGTTATCACGAAAGACTAATTCAGCGCTGGAGCCAGAGTGAAAGGAAGAGCTAAAAATTAAAAAGTAAAAGCAGAGCTCGCTTCCGCCTGCCGCGTCCATTTTAAAATGCACGTGCATTTACAAGTCATTTGGCTATTTGATTCGTTCATGCGAATCGCTCACCCTATCGAGCGCTATTTTTGTAAATGGGGACAGGAGCACGCATGAAGGCGCTGCGCTTTAGCAGGTTTGGCCCGCCATCGGTCCTCGCGATCGAAGAGATCGCAACACCGAAGCCTGGCAAGGGAGAATTACTGGTCGAGATCAAGGCGACAGCGATTAATCCGAGTGATGTAAAAAATGTGGCCGGCCTCTTCAAGTCCTCCTTGCCACGTATCCCGGGTCGCGATTACGCAGGAGTAATCGTGGAAGGCGACGCGGAAAAGGGCATGGAGGTCTGGGGAAGTGGCGCGGGATTTGGCGTGGCGCGCGACGGCGCTCATTGCGAATACGTTGTCATCCCAACGGAATGGATCGCACGGAAACCTTCGCGCCTCTCCATGGAACAGGCCGCAGCTGTAGGTGTTCCTTATCTAACCGCGTGGTCAGCCCTCGTGCGCGCCGGCAATATTCAAGCGGGCGAAACCGTCCTTGTTGTCGGTGTCTCCGGCTCGGTCGGGCGCGCGGCTACACAAATCGCACACTGGAAAAAAGCGCGCGTGATTGGTGCGGCCAGACGATCGGACAATCCTTCTCAAGCAGATGCAGTCATCAACAGCGCGACGCACGATCTGGCCGAAGAGGTTCGATCGATGACCGACGGAAAGGGCGCCGATCTCGTGCTCGACACGGTGGGAGGTCCAATGTTTGAGATTTCTCTGAAGTCGCTGCGCGTCGGCGGTCGCCAGATTGCGATCGCCAGCACAAAAGAGCGAAAGGTTACGTTCGATTTGGTCGATTTTTATCATAACGAATCGCGCCTGATCGGTCTGGATACCATGAAGTTTACCGGACCGGAGATCGCCGGTTTAATGAACCAACTGCGGGCGGGATTCGAAAACGGTAATCTGCAACCGCCGGCCGTAACAGAATGGCCGTTCGCACGCGCAACCGAAGCCTATGAGTTGGTCGCCAAAGGCGGCGCAGAAGCCAAACAAATCCTGGTTCCGTCCAAATAGCGGTTCAGCGCTAAGATCGGTGGAACGCTGCCCCGTACATTTTAAAATGCACGTGCATTTAAGAGAGTTGAGGGTTGAGAGTTGATTGTTGAGAGCAAAACAAGCTCGCCGTTATCAGCGATTCGCTTATCTTGTTCTCGTTAGATGAATAACCCTGTTGTTTCGGCGGGAGAACTGCGGAAAGGTTTCAATAGTAAAAACTGACCCGTTATGTCCTATAGCATATCGACCTTACTGACCCGCAATCTACACGACGTCTTTGGTGAAAACGACCCGGCGCGTCGGCGCGCGGCTATCGACGAGATCTGGACCGAACATGGCGTGTTCTACGACCCCAAAACAGGTGTCCACCGTGGCCGCGACGAGATCGATCGCGTCGCGGGCGCGATCAGGGCTACGCACCCTGACTTTCAATATCAGCCAATTGCCGAGCCGGAGGAGTTGGGCAATGCCGGGCGGGTGAAATGGGTAGCCGGCCGGCCTGGTGAAGCGCCAGCCTATGCCGGGACTGATTTCATCATTGTCCGGGATGGCCGGATTGCCGCCGTTTATCTCTTTTTCGACAAGCTACCCTGATG
>JBAQJG010000628.1:0-9354 GCA_049300145.1 Chthoniobacterales bacterium
GGAACGAAGACGAACACGATTGTTTTGATTCTTTTCATCATAGCAGCGGATCGAGCGCACGATTGAGCTGAAGAACATTCACGCCAGGCTCCCCGAAAACGCCGAAATCGCGACCGTTTGTATTTTGCCTGATCAGCTCGCGCACCTTCTCTTCAGCCACGCCGCGCGCTTTTACCACACGGGGGATTTGCAGTTCTGCGTTTTGCAAACTGATGTGCGGATCGAGGCCGCTGCCCGACGCGGTGACCGCGTCCGCCGGCACCGGCGCGGATTCGCTCAAACCATTTTCCGCCCGATACGCGGCTAGGCGTGCCTTGATCGCGTCGTTCAGTTTTCGCGAAGTCGGACCGAGATTACTGCCACCGGAGCTTGTCGCGTCGTAACCGTTGCCAGCCGCGGAAGGACGTGGGTGGAAATATTTCTCACCAGTGAACGCTTGACCGAGCAGCTTCGAGCCGCGCACGGTTCCGTTTTTGTCCAGAATCAAGCTGCCATTGGCCTTGTCGCGGAAGAGCGCTTGCGAGATTCCGAAGATGACGAGCGGATAAAGTCCGCAGCAAACGATTGCGATGATCAATGTGGCCAGGATGGCGCCACGAATTTCGGAAAAAAGTTCTTTCATAACTAAACGAGTCTCAAAGCGGTGATGATGAGATCGATGAGCTTGATTCCGATGAACGGCACGATTACGCCGCCAAAGCCATAGATGAGCAGGTTGCGCTGGAGAATCGCGAGCGCACCCATCGGTTTATAAGCCACGCCGCGCAAGGCCAGCGGAATCAGCGCGATGATAATGAGCGCGTTAAAGATTACGGCGCTAAGAATGGCGCTAGTGGGGCTGTGGAGGTGCATGATGTTGAGCGGAGCGATAGCCGGGAATGTGGCCATCAGCATGGCGGGAATAATCGCGAAATATTTCGCCACATCGTTCGCGATGCTGAAGGTCGTCAACGAACCGCGTGTGATCAGCATCTGTTTTCCGATCTCGACGATGTCGATGAGCTTGGTCGGGTTTGAGTCAAGATCGACCATGTTGCCGGCTTCGCGCGCGGCTTGCGTGCCGGTGTTCATCGCGACACCGACATCGGCTTGGGCGAGGGCGGGTGCGTCGTTCGTCCCGTCGCCGGTCATTGCAACGAGATGTCCGTCTGCTTGTTCCTGACGAATGCGTTTAAGTTTTTGCTCCGGGGTCGCCTGCGCCATGAAATCGTCCACGCCTGCCTCCGCCGCAATCGCCGCGGCGGTAAGCGGATTGTCGCCGGTAATCATCACCGTTTTGATCCCCATTTTCCGCAAGTGCGCGAAGCGCTCCTTGATTCCGCCTTTGACGACGTCCTTCAGTTCAATCACGCCGAGCGTCGTCATCTCGGAGGCGACGACGAGCGGAGTCCCGCCGTGATGTGAAATTTCATCGACCGTCTTCGTCACGGCCTGTGGAAAAACTCCGCCGGCTGATTCGACAAATCCGCGCACATTTTCGGCGGCGCCCTTGCGCACGCGCATGGTCGGCTCAGTATCCGTCGCGTGCAGATCGATGCCGCTCATGCGGGTCTGCGCGGTGAACGGAATGAACGTGGCATGCAGTTCGTGCATGTCGCGCGCGCGCAATCCAAATTTCTCTTTGGCTAGCACGACAATGGACCGGCCTTCCGGCGTTTCATCGGCGAGCGAACTCAGTTGCGAAGATGCCGCGAGATCTTTGTCCGCGATTCCCGGCGCAGAATGAAACGCGACCGCCATGCGGTTGCCCAAAGTGATCGTGCCCGTCTTGTCGAGAAGCAGGACGTCGACGTCTCCAGCCGCTTCGACCGCGCGTCCGCTCATCGCAAGAACGTTGCGCTGGAGTACGCGATCCATCCCCGCAATGCCAATGGCGCTGAGCAGGCCGCCGATAGTTGTCGGTATCAAGCAAACCAGCAACGCAACCAGAACAGGAATCGAGAACTCAGTGGCGGAATAGATCCCGAATGGCTTCAGCGTGACGCAGACCAGCAGAAAAATGAACGTCAACGCGGCGAGCAGAATCGTCAGCGCGATTTCGTTTTGAGTTTTTTGACGGCGCGCACCTTCCACCAGAGCAATCATGCGGTCGAGAAAACCGCCGCCCTTTTCCATCGTTACCCGAATGACAATGCGGTCGCTCAGCACACGCGTGCCGCCAGTCACGGCGCTGCGGTCGCCGCCGCTTTCGCGAATCACCGGAGCGGATTCGCCGGTGATGGCAGCTTCATCAACGCTGGCGATTCCTTCAACCACGTCGCCATCTGCGGGAATCACATCGCCGGCCTCGCAAACGACGAGGTCGCCCTTCTGCAAAATCGGTGCGGGTACCTTTTCCTCACGGCCATTGTAGAGGCGGCGCGCCATCGTTTCCTTACGAGCTCTTCGCAGACTGGCGGCCTGCGCTTTGCCGCGACCTTCGGCAACAGCTTCGGCGAAATTGGCGAAGAGCACGGTGAACCACAGCCAGACCGCCAGTTGCGCAACGAAGCCGCGCAGCGCCGGCTCGGTCGTGAAAATGCCGGCGGTCGTGAGCGCCGCGCCCACCATGGTCACAAACATGACCGGGTTCTTGATCATCAGGCGCGGGTTGAGCTTCTTGAAAGCGTCAACGATCGCCGGGCCGGCAATGTTCCAATCAAAAAGAGAAGGAGTTGTCTGTTTCATTCGAGGCTCAGAAAAGTTTTCCCTGGAGATTGAGGAAATGCTCAACCACCGGTCCAAGCGTGAGGGCCGGGAGAAAATTCAGCGCACCAATCAAGAGCACCGTCCCAATCAACAGGATAAAAAACGTACCGCCGTGAACCGGAAAAGTGCCAGCACTCGCTGGAGTAACTTTCTTTCGAACTAACGAACCAGCGAGCGCCAGGATTGGGACGATCATCAAAAACCGGCCGATCAACATGGCGATGCCCAGGGTAGTGTTGTACCAGGGTGTGTTGCCGTTTAGCCCCGCGAAGGCGCTCCCGTTGTTGCCGGTCGTTGAGCTGTAGGCGTAAAGAATTTCACTCAGGCCGTGCGGACCGTTGTTGTTCAATCCGGCCAATCCCCATTTGCTGACGATTGCCCAGGCCGCGAAACCGAGAATGTCTATGGCGAGGACGAGCAAAGCCAGCATTGCCATCTTCACGTCGTAAGACTCGATTTTCTTGCCGAGATATTCTGGTGTCCGCCCGACCATCAGGCCGGCGATGAAGACGGCGAGCACCACAAACACGAGCATTCCGTACAGTCCGGCGCCGACACCGCCGAAGATAACTTCGCCAAGTTGGATGTTGAACAGCGGAACGAAGCCACCGAGAGGCATGAAAGAGTCGTGCATTGAATTCACGGCGCCGCACGAGGCGTCCGTCGTGATGGTAGCGAAGAGCGCAGAGCTGAAAATGCCGAAGCGGACTTCCTTGCCTTCCATATTGCCGTCGGCGGCAGCAACGCCGAGTTGGTGATGAATCGGATTGCCTGCGGACTCGGCCCACCAACAGAGCAACACGCCACCGATAAACAAGATCGACATCGCGGCCCAAACTGTCCATCCGTGCTTCTGGTTCTTCACCATCCGCCCCAGGTAATAAGTGAGTCCGCTGCCGATCGAGAAAATGGAAAGCATCTGGATGAAATTCGAGAGCGGTGTCGGATTCTCGAACGGGTGGGCCGCATTGGCGTTGACATAACCGCCGCCGTTGGTGCCTAGCATTTTGATCGCGACCTGCGAGGCCATCGGCCCTTGCACGATGGTCTGTTCGGTAACGGTTTGTTCCTCCATCACTGGCTTGTCATCAGCTCCCTTGATCGTCTCACCTTTGTCGTTCTTCTTTTCGACCTGGACTTTCATCGGCTCCACCAACGTCGCCTTGGTGTAAAGCTTGAAATTTTGAATCATCCCTTGCGACACGAGGAAGACCGCGAAGACGAGGCAAATGGGCAGCAGGAGGTAGTAGGTCACACGCACGAGGTCCGCCCAGAAGTTGCCGAGCGTGTTCGCCGAGTGGCGCGCAATCGCGCGGACGAGCGCGGCGGCGATGGCAATGCCGGTCGCGGCGGAAGCGAAATTGTGAAAGGCCAGCGCGACCATCTGCGAGAAATACGACATGGTGGCTTCGCCGCTGTAGTTCTGCCAATTGGTGTTGGTCGTGAAGCTCACCGCCGTGTTGAACGCCAGGTCTGCGTTCACTGGACCAAGCCCCTGCGGATTCAACGGCAGCAGATGTTGCAATCGCAGTATCGCGTAAGTGAAAAGACAACCCACCAAGCTGAAGAGCAGCATGGCGAGCGAGTATTGCTTCCAATCGTGCTCTTTGCTGGAGTCGACTCCCATCAACCGATAAGTCAGTCGCTCCAACGGACGCAGCACAGGATCGAGCCAGGTCCTGCCATTCGCATCGAGGACTTGCAGCAGATAAAGTCCCATCGGTTTCGTGATCAGCGCGAGCGCGACGAAGTAGAGGGCGAATTGAAGCCAACCTGAAATCTGCATGATCGCGCCTCAGAATTTCTCCGGCCAGATCATGGCCACGAACAGATAGGTGAAAAGCAACAAGGCGATGATCCCGACAACGATGGTTTCCATTGCGTCCTCCTAGAGCTTTTCGCAGAAGTGGACGTAAAGACCGCTCACGACAAAAAACCCAACGACGATGCCGACAAAGATTAGGTCGCTCATTCAGTCTCCCTCACGTTCTCGCAAAAGAGGGTGTAAATGCCGTTCACAACCAAAATGACGATGACGCCTACGGCGATGAATCCGATCATAAGACTATGCCAACGATGAGCGGGCTTGCGGAGCAGCGTTAATTAAATCATTGGCAAAAGACGTTAAAAAATCGTTAACGTCAGCATCGTCTGGTCAGAGTGACCTAGGGAACGCATTCGTAATGAGACATCGATGATCCCAACCAACATTAAGCGCCCGCGCAACGTAGACGCGCCGCGCGCCGCCGCGATTCTTTACGGCGATTGGGGCACGAGCAAAGCCTACGTCATTGGCCTTGCTTTCGCCGTCGCGGGGTACGCGTCGTTTTGGCTCATCGCTGCAATGTGCGTTCTCACCGCGCTCGTCGGGCTCAATTACATGGTCATTTGCCGTCTTTATCCGGATGGCGGCGGTGTTTACGCGAGTGTGCGGCATCGCTCCCACGTCATCTCCATCGTCGGCGCGTTTCTACTCATTGCCGATTATCTGGTCACAGCAGCGATTAGTGCGCTTTCGGCCTTTGCTTATCTCGGCGTTCCGCATCCGGAAAAATTCGCTGCGGCAGCGATCCTCATTATCGGACTTTTGAATTTACTCGGACCGAAACACACCGGTGGACTGGCGTTCTTGATCTCAGTGCCAACAGCGCTCGTTGTCATCACGCTCGGACTTTTTAGTCTCCCACACATGGGCGAAGCGATCGGTCATCTGCAATCATTGCACGGAACGTTTTGGCAAAACTGGGCCGGCTTTGTCGGAATCGTGCTTGCGCTTTCGGGCGTGGAAGCCATTGCCAACGCCACCGGCGTGATGCGTCTCGATCCCGGCAGCACGGATGAACATCCATCGGTAGTCAAAACATCCACGCCCGCGATTTTGTGGGTCATGATCGAGGTCTGCCTTTTCACGGCGCTGCTCGGTCTGGCCATGCATGCGCTCGGTGGATTGCAGATCGTCAACGGCGACGTCAACGCGCCCGGTGCCCCAGGGGTTCGCGACTACATGCTGCGTTACATTGGAGAAATTTTTGTCGGCGGCGCGCTCGGCCCCGCGCTCGGCCACGCCTTCGGTTTCATCGTTAGCATCGTCTTCGCCTTGTTGCTGCTCTCCGCTGTCAACACCGCGATTGTCGATCTCATCATGATTCAATTCCTCATGGCGCGCGACCGTGAGATTCCGTCGCTCTTCCAGCGGCTCAACAAATGGGGCGTGCCGAGCTTCGGCATGCTCCTCGCCACCATCGTTCCCATGCTGCTCGTTGTTCTCGTCAAAGACATGGCCGGGCTCGCCGATCTTTATGCGGTCGGCGTCGTCGGGGCCATCGCCACCAATCTTGGCGCAACCGCCACCGACCGAACATTGCCGATCAAGAAATGGGAACGGACGTTGATGTTCGCGACCTTCATTGTCATGGCAGCGATCGAATTGTCGTTGCTTATCGACAAACCAAACGCGCGCTATTTCGCCGTCACAATTCTCGCAGTTGGGCTGATCCTGCGCGGCTTGGCTCAGGAACGCCGGATGAAAAAGCAAGTGCCGGCAGCCGGGGCGGCTGCGTCACCGATGCAGATCACGCCGGCCAGCTCCGGGCCGGCGCCACAGTTCACGAGCGAGGAATCCATTCTTTGCGCTCTCCGTGGCACTGGGCGCACGCTCGATTTCGCTGTGCGCGAGTCGCGTGAGACGGGGCGCCGCCTCTACCTACTTTTTGTGCGCGAACAAGCCTTCCTGACCGAGCACGACCGTAAACGCAAGTGGCAGGAAGACGCCGAGGCGAGCTGTGTTTTCACCGCAGCGAAAGAAAAAGCCGGCGATCAACCGCCGCTCTTTTGCTATGCGGTTAGTCCGTCCGCGGCGGAAACGATTGTCGATGTTGCTGCGACATTGGGCGCATCGCGTGTCATTCTCGGGGCGCCGCAGCGCAACGCCTTTATCAATCTTCTTCGCGGTGACGTCATCCGCGAAGTCTCTAACCTGCTCCCTGACGAAATCGACCTTCTCGTTTACGCATGAACAAGTGCACGACGACCTCGATTTCGGCGGTTTGCGGAAACATGTCCAACGGCGTGACCGAGTCGATCGTGAAACCTTGTTGCAACTCAGCCAGGTCGCGCGCCAACGTGGCCGGATTGCATGAAATATAAATGAAAGTGCCGGGTGCAAGATCGACAATCGCTCTTCGCGTCTTCCCGGTGAGACCTGTGGCCGGAGGATCGGCAATGACTGTAGTGGCCGACGCGTTGCCCGCAATTCCACCGCGTTTTGCGGCTGACACAGCCGCCTCTAGACCATCAATTTGTAGGACACGCTTAAGTTCAACATCCACATCTCCGGCAACATAGGTTTCCTTCGCGGTAGCATTTTCCATCGCGGCGGCAATCGCGAATTTGTCCCAATCGATCCCGATAATACGCTCAAACCTTTCCAGCAGCCGCTTTGCGAAAAATCCTGCGCCGCAGTAGGCATCAATCAGCAATTCCTGCTCCGCTGGAATCAGTCGAGTAATCAAATCGCGTAATGCATTTGCAACGGCATCGTTCGCTTGAGAGAAAACGCGTGGGCCGGATTGGGCACGCAACGTGTAATGGCTGTCGCGCGGCGCGCGTGCGCGCAACTCGGTGAGTGCTTGATTGACTTCGTCGAGTGAGATCGGACAGCGCTCGATGTCGATCAAGCGATGGGAATCGCGCTGAAAAAATCCGATCACGCCCTCGTGGGCGTGGACGGTAATGCGATTGCGATATGCATACGAGATGGGCGAGGGGATGATAGGCCGCATCGGAATGTCTTTGAGCTTTCCGATTCGTCGTAGAACGTCGCGCACCTGTCGCCACTTAATTGCGAGCTGATGTTCGTAATCGATGTGCTGATAACTGCAACCTCCACAGCGACCGAAGTAGGGACACTCCGGATTGACGCGATGCGGCGAGCGTTCCTGGAGATCGACAAGTTCCGCCTCGGCGAATTGCTTTTTCTCAAGCGTGATCTGCGCTGAGATCATCTCGCCGTCGATGGTAAACGGAACAAAAACCGCCTTGCCGTTTTCACGTCCGACGCCTTTGCCGCCGAAAGCGACGTCTTCGATTTTTAGATCGACAATGCGCACGCGCCTAATTGTAGCCATCGCCCAGTGGGCGACGCAATGCGCGCGCGGTTTGGAACGCGCGCGCCGCACTTCGCACAGCGAAGCGGCTACAGGTTCGCATTAGCTCCGATCACGCGGCCAATCGCTGCCTCAAGCGCTTCAAGCTTTACTGGCTTGACCAAATGCTCGGAAAAGCCTGCCTCGAGACTCTTTTTGATGTCGCCGTTGTTGCCGAAACCGCTGATGGCAATTCCCGGGATGCCGGATATGGCGTGGAGTTGCATCATCAGTTCCAGGCCGGTTCCGTCGGGCAACGCAATATCGCTGATGAGGAGATCGTATTGATTGCGGACCGCGGTTTCCATGCCTGAGCGCACACTGTGCGCGGTTGCAACGAAGTGACCGCGCCGGACACGCAACCGTTCCAGAGCGGTGCAGGTGTCTTGATGATCGTCCACCAGCAAAATTTGGAGAGCGCGTGTCTCCATCGGAATCGTCTCTGGTTTCTTTGCTTGCTGTTGCGGCGCCGGAACTGTGCTCATTGTCAAAACAAAGGTGGAGCCGCAATCGCGTCCCTCGCTTTTGGCAACCAGCGCGCCGCCATGGGCCTGCGCCAGCGATTTTGAAATGGCCAGTCCCAGGCCAAGTCCACCAAAACGCCGCTGGAACGAGTGGTCGCCTTGCTCGAATGGATCAAAAATTCGTTCCATGATTTCGGATTCGATGCCGACGCCAGTGTCGCGTACGGCGATGGTCAGAATTTGCGGCGAAGGATTTGAGGACGAAACGGTGACATTACCGTTTTCATTTGTGAACTTGACTGCATTCTTCAGCAGGTTCCAAATGATTTGCTGGAACTTCGCCGCGTCTGCCGACACGTAATGAGCGCCGGCCCGCAAGTCGAGATGAATCTGGAGCTTCCTGGCGTCCGCTTCCGCACGGCACATTTCCATCACGTTCGAGATTGCCTGATGCGCATCGATGGAATCGAACCTCAATTGCAATTTGTCTTTCGCGATCAGCGTCAGATCGAGCAGATCGTCAATCAACTGGCTCTCGAGCTCGACGTTGCGACGGATCATGGCCAGCGCAGCTTTGGATTCCGTGGATTGGGAGGGCTCGATTTGCAGCGCGTCCAATGCAGCGATCACTGGAGTAAGTGGCGTGCGCAGTTCATGTGAAAGCATGGCGAGGAAATTATCTTTGGTCCGGTTGGCCGCTTCGACCACCGCCTTTTGCTGCGCGATGGCTGCTTCGGCGCGCCTGCGCTCGTCCATCGCTGCCGCAAGCGCCATGGCGGTGACCGATAACACGGCGGTGGAAGTTTGCAGAATAAGCAGAGATTGATTTTCCGTCTCCATGACGAAGGGGCCGAAACCATGAAGCGTGCCCCAAATTGCGATAGCAGAGAGGACGAAAATTCCAGTAGCACTTTCGCGTTGCGCAAAGCGGAAAGCAGTCCACAGCACGACTGGTCCGCAAATGAATGAGATTGGATAATTTCGGGCCGAAATCGGAAACCATCCGCCAAAAACTGCTTCACCAAGGACGAACAGCAAGATCAGAAGCAGAATGACTT
>JBAQJG010000629.1:0-1663 GCA_049300145.1 Chthoniobacterales bacterium
GCGTGACGCCGGGAACGATCTGCGAACCGGTCGATGTTACTTTCCCGAGGACGAGCTTCATGGGGTCGGTTTGAGTGCGGCGCAGATTTTGTCCGAATCCGATCGTTTCCAACCGATCTACCAAAGATGGATGGAAAAAGCGCAGGACGGTTTGGAGTGCGGCATGCAATATTCGCACGCGATCCGGAACCGGCGGGTGCGTGCCGCAACGGTCTTACCGGCATTAATCGGAGCACGTACGCTGGCCGTTCTGCGTAAAGCTGGCGCCAGCGCGCTGCATCACACGATCAAAATTCCGCGCCGCGAGGTGCGTGGGATGATTTTGTCGTTAGTCATTCATCTCGCATCGCACAAGCAGATTGATACGATCTTCAATCACGCGAGACGCTCATAGATCGCCATTACAGAATTATAGAAAATAATTTCGCTGTTTTTCGCTGATCGGTTTCTCGAGTCGCTCGAGCACTTGCATCATGTCTTCCCAGACTTTCCGTTTCTCGGAGGGCGACTGGTTCCGCAGCAGGTAGGCGGGATGATAGGTAATCATCAGCGGCATGCCGTTGTATGAATGCCAGCGCCCGCGCAATTCCCGCATCGTTCCGCGTGCTCCAAGAAGCCCTTCTACGGCGACTGCGCCCAGCGCAACCAGGGCCCTGGGCTGAATAATATCGATCTGTTCGATGAGGTAAGGGCGGCATGTCTGCATCTCTGCCGGTGTCGGCGCACGGTTCCCGAACGAGCCTGCTGGCATGTCTGGCCGGCATTTAAGGATATTCGCGATGTACACATCCTCGCGGGCGAAGCCCATCGCTTTAATGATTTTCGTTAACAACTGTCCGGCGCGGCCGACGAATGGTTCGCCCTGCTGATCCTCATCCGCGCCAGGCGCTTCGCCGATGAACATGATTTCCGCGTCCGGATTGCCAACCCCAAAAACGGTTTGAGTTCGCGAGCGGGCAAGATGCGCGCACTTTGTGCAACCACAAACGCGTTCACGAACGGCCGCGAGCAGCTGTGCTTTATTCGCCCAAGTTTCCGGGAGCTGTTGTCGTGTGGGCGATACGTGCGCTTTCCGCAGGGAAGCGGCTAGAGAATATGTAGATTGCAACTGCTCCAGCGCGTTTCTTGATACGCGCGGCGCCCGGTCACTTGTCTCTCGAATTTTTTCCAGCTCGGCGATGACAAGTTCGAGCGCGGGCTGCATCATTTGGAACGATCATCCGAAATTTTGCGCACTGCGGCAATCTCTTTGTAGAGACGTGGCGATGTTTTTCGAGTGCGAGGAGACCTTCCGGTTTGGCAGTCAGGACGCTCGCCGGCCCTGCAGCCCCGACGGCTGTGCTACGCATTACGCGCGCTCAACCATTGCAAGGCGAAGCGCGCTACCTCGCGCGAATTTTTCAGATCAAGTTTGTCTTTGATGTGCGAGCGGTGAGTCTCCACTGTCTTGGGGCTGAGATGTAACGCTTTCGCAATCTGCCGCACATCGTTGCCTTTGCCGATCAACTCCAGTACTTCGAGCTCGCGATCGCTCAGTCTCTCAACGGCGTCGGCCTCGCCTTCGGCCTGGCGATGCGCGAATTTTGTGATCACCTGTGCCGCCATGGCAGGGCTGAGGTAGGGACGTCCATTAAAAACTTCCCGAATTGCCTGGATCACATTG
>JBAQJG010000630.1:0-7465 GCA_049300145.1 Chthoniobacterales bacterium
GAACGAGACCGGATAATTTTGGGCCGAAATCGGAAACCACCCGCCAAAGACCGTTTCACCGAGGACTAACAGCAAGATCAGAAGCAGAATGACTTCGACAGCTTCCCGGCGATTCCACCGCCAGCTCGGTGCGACCGTCCAGAGAATGATCAGCGGGGCAACAACGAGATCGCTCGTTGTGTCGCCCATCCACCAAGTCATCCAGATCGGTCCGTAATTTCCCCAATCAGCGAAACCGCCCAGCGCGAGACTGGTGACGCCCAAAGTCGGACTGATCACCGTGCTCGTCATCGCCGCGAGCGCGAACTTGAAAACATCCTGGGCCCGATCGAAAACGCGAGTGCCGCTGGCGAACCGATTGACCAGCCACGCGCCGCAGAGCGCTTCAAGTGTATTGCCGGTGGCGATGCAAAGTGAAGTCGCGATGTTGCCCGCAGTCGTGACGTTTACCAAAAATGCGCCGAGAAAGACGGCGGGCCACGTGCGGTACCCAAGCACGAGCAGTGCAGCGAGCGCGATTCCCGCGGGCGGCCAAACCGGCGACGCGCTCGCGTGCAAGAAGGCCAGCGTCAACCCGAGCTTGCCGGCGATGAAGTAGACAACCGTGAGGATGCCGATGACCGGCAGCGTTGAAGAACGTCGCGAATGCATCGCCCAACCGCCTCTGCGAATCGCTCTACCTCTACCTCGCTACGCAATGCGGTCAACAACGGAAGATAGCCGTCTCGGCTGTCAAGGAAGACAGGCTTCTAGCCTGTCCTCTGGTCGTGACAGAACAGAGGTCTGTCTGTCATGACAGGCGAGGACGTCCGTCTTCCTTAGTAATCGCGGACGTAGGGATATTTCGATTCGTTGCCGAGTTCGGGCGGGAATTCCGAGGAGCCGGCATGAATCCACGGAATATCGCGGGGCAAAAGCGGATAGTAACTTTGCCGCCACGCCGGAACCGGCCAGAGCAGAATTTCGAGAAAGCCCGCGATGTGTCGAGTGCCCGCGCGTCCCAATCCGCGCACCACCCCGTAGCTTGCGGCCGCGGCGTTGCCTTCGTCTTCGTTAATCTTCGCGATCGTTACGGGGACCTCCGCCGGAGCGAGAAAGAAATTGGAAAGGCCGCGGCCGAGCTTCCGGGTCGGGCCGTAGTCGTTGGAGGGCGGGTCTTGAATGTCCGCGAAACAACTTCGCGCAAGACCGATAAGCAACGCAGCGACAACGAGGTTTTTCATAAGATGCTCTAAACAGTAAGCAAATCTTGGGCGCCGAAAGCAACACTTCATTTTTGATTCTCAGCGTTGGTCCGCTTCTGCGTCACGATCATCGAGACGGTGATGGTGACCGCAAGAATAAATAGGATCACGGCGAGCGAAATTCCATTCGGCAATGGGAAGAAGTCCGCGACGATCATCTTGATTCCAACAAAGGCGAGCACAAACGCAAGCCCGGTTTTCAGATAGATGAAGCGGTCGATCAGGTTTGCGAGCAAGAAATAGAGCGAGCGCAAGCCGAGGATGGCGCAAATGTTTGACGTGTAAACGATAAACGGGTCGCGCGTGATCGCGAAAACGGCAGGGATGGAATCGACCGCGAAAACCAAGTCCATTACGTCGATGACGATGAGGACAAGCGCGAGCGGCGTCAGCATCCAGCGATTGTCGATCTTGGCGGTGAAGTCCTCTCCGTGAAATTCATTGGTCACATGAACCGAGCGGCGGACGAGGCGCATGACCAGGCTGTCCCCAAACTCCTGCTGGCCGTACTTTCCGGAAAACATCCGCACGGCAGTGACGAGGAGGAAAAGGCCAAAAAGATAGAGAACAAAATGAAAATGCGCGACCAGCGTAACGCCGAGCCAGATCATCACACCCCGCATGACAAGCGCGCCGAGAATTCCCCACACTAGAACGCGATGCTGCGCAATCGACGGCACGCGAAAATAGGCAAAGATTAGAACGAAGACGAAGATGTTATCGACGCTCAGCGAGTACTCGATCAGGTAACCGGTTAAAAAATCGAGACCGCGCTGTGGGCCCTGCCATTGCCAAATCAACGCACCAAAGGCGAGGGAGAGCACCATCCAGATTGCGCTGCGTTGGGTGGCGGCGCGCATACTCAACGCCCGCGCCCGCCGCTTGAAACTCGCCAGGTCTAGCGCGAGAGCGATAAAGACGGCGAGGTGAAATGCGATCCAGAACCAGATGCTCGTATGCGCGGGCATGGCGCGTAGCGTTTCACGCGATCAGCCCGGCGGCAATTGCAAATCTCGAGGTGGATCGAGCAGTCCCTTGTCCGCCTTCGGACGGACTCGTCCCGTGGCGAGATCGATCTTAAAATTTGGCGGCGAAGCCGCATGGCATTGGCATCGCCCCCGCCACGGCGGGCAAGCTGCGGAGCGGTCGATCCACCTTTGCCAATCGTTCCAGTTTTCTCTCGCACCGCGTCGCGTTCTTCGTAGCTTGTTCGACTTCGGATGGATGCGGAATTGGAGAAACTGGTTGAATCGGGAAAACTGACTGCGAGAGCCGCCGATCAACTCGACAAACTCAAGCCGGGCGCGTTTTGCCTGCACAAAAGTTGGGGTTTCGGCCGCGTGGCTGAGTGGAATCTCCTCGTCAATCAAATCGTCATCGATTTCTCCGGAAAAAAATCGCATCCGATGCAACTGCAATACGCGGCCGACAATCTCACCGTTATTCCGGCAGAACATTTTCTCGCGCGCAAAGCGAGCGATCTTACGTCGATCAAAAAACTCGTCAAAGAAGACCCGCCGGCGCTGGTGCGTAATATTTTGGAGAGTCTCGATGGGCAGGCGACCGTGCAGGAGATCAGCGATTGGTTGGTCGGTGATCTTTTCACCGAAGCAGAATGGAAACGCTGGTGGGAATCGACCAAGAGATTACTCAAATCGAGCGGCGCTTTTTCGATTCCCGCGAAAAAGACGGAGCCAATCCAGTTGCGCGGCGAAGGAATCTCGCATGCGGACGAGCTGATTGCGTCTTTCAATCAGGCGCGGCAACCGAAAGAGCAAATCGCGACGCTCGAGCAGATCATCAAGTTCCATCAGCAATTCAAGGAGCCGGAAAAGCAGTTGCAGCCATTTGTCGCCACGATTGAGAATGCCGCGGCCCGCAATCAGAAATTGCATCCGGAGCTTGCCTTTGAATTGATTCTGGGCCGCGATGATTTACTGGAGCGCGTTCCGCAATTGAGAACGACCCACGTCGGTCTGACGCTGGTGAAACTGATTTCGGATGAGGAATCGCGCTTAATCTCAATCTTGCCGAAATTACCGGCGGCAAAGGAAAAACGGGTTTTGCAAGCGTTACCGGCTGCGCTCGGGGAACGCTGGACCACGCGCGCTTTGCGGTTGATGCAAGGAGCTCATGGCCGAATGGTCGCGCAAATTCCGCATGTTTTCAGCGACATGGGGCGGCACGAGGAATTGCGAACTGCGCTTGAGCGCAGCGTCCGCGAACATTCTGCCACGAGCGAGATGCTCGTGTGGTTGTGCAATGAGCGGCACAAATGGCGCGAATTGATCACGCCGGAATTGCTGGCCGCGATTTTGTCCGCGGTTGACCGCGATCAATCCAAAACTGGCGCTCGCGGCAGCAAATTGCAACGCTTGCTTGTCGAAGATCGACAATTAATCGGCGATATTTTTGCCGGTAGTGACATCGCCGTTGCCCGTGATGCGCTGCGGCGCCTTCAACTCAGTCCGTTGTTCGATGAACTGACGAAGCGTTCGTTGCTCGCGCGGATCGTCAAACTTTATCCGGCACTGGAGAGCATGATCACCGGTGCGCAGCCGGAAGAAAAGGCGGCGCCTTTGATTGTCTCATGGAGCAGTCTGGAAAAGCGCAGAGCGGAACACGAAGAGCTCGTGAAGAAGAAAATTCCTGAGAACACCAAGGAAATCGCGCTCGCGCGGTCCTACGGCGACCTGAGCGAAAATTTTGAATTCAAAGCCGCCAAGCAAATGCAAGCCGTCCTGATGCGTCGCAAGGTCGAGCTTGAACAGGCCCTGCACAATGCACGCGGCACCGCATTTGAAAATCCCGACACCGCGCGCGTTTCCATCGGCACAATCGTTACTTTGCGCGAACCGGATTCAGGGAAAGAAGAAACCTACACAATTCTCGGCGCGTGGGACGGCGATCCCGAGCGCAACATCATCTCGTATCAAACTGCCATTGGTCAGGCGTTGCTTGGCCACCAACCTGGCGAGGTTGTGATGCTCAATACCGATCAGGGCGACGGCCGTTTCGCAATAATCTCAATCGAAGCCGCACCGGTAGATACCGCTGTGCCTGATCTGTCGCTCACCGAAGTCGCTGCTCTGTAGCTCTGTAGGGGAAGCTGTCCGCTCGCGAAAGCTTTCGGAGTTAGCCTCCCATCAGCCGCCGCAACCCTGAATCCGCTTGCAATCGAGATTGCAACCGCCGGATAATCGAGAAAATCTTATGAACAACAAGATCAATCATCTCGCGGTTTGGATTCTTGTCGTCGTTTATTTCCTCATCGGCTGGGGCTGGTACGCGATTTTGGGCGAAAGGTGGCTAAATCTTCACGCCCGGACGATGACCGATATCGAGCGAACGCCCAATTTCTCCGCCTACCTGATCGCGTTTGTTGCGTCGATCTTTGTCAATTACGCGCTGGCCTGGTTGATCAGCCGAGTCAACGCTGCGAACGCCGTCGCGGGTTTGAAGGTCGCGCTGGTATGCTGGTTCGCGTTCTTGTTCGTTGAATATGCGACCGTTTGCGTGTTTTCTGCCTTCGAAACCAATCCGTGGCCGCTGGTTTTCATCGACATGGGCCGGCCATTCGTTGGCTTCGCGGTCAGCGGCCTGGTCCTCGGCGCCTGGCGCAAATCTGTCTGAATTCGATGTTGGGCGTCGGACGTTGAGCGTTGAAGGTTTCTTCGCTCTACTGTTTCGGCGGTTCCGGCATTTCTTTCACCGCGACCCGCAACGTCAGCGGCCAAACGACGCGACGCCTTTGCTTGGCGTCTTCCCAAGCGTCCCGCAGGTTGTCAT
This sequence comes from Chthoniobacterales bacterium, assembly GCA_049300145.1. GTDB lineage: Bacteria > Verrucomicrobiota > Verrucomicrobiia > Chthoniobacterales > UBA10450 > AV133. Next base: position 5,034 of record JBAQJG010000630.1, read on the forward strand.
CAATCTCTTTCAGTGGATCGCGGTCGTTAGCCGCAATGAATCGTTGGGTCGCGGACCATGATCGCAAGTAGCCAACGAGATGTTCCAAATGCCACTGCGCTGTCATTTCGAATGAAGGCGTCTCGATTTCAGCGAATGGGAACGGCAGCTCTTCAAACTTTTCGACGAGCACGCGCTCCGGCGGCCAAAACGCGCCGACCACCTCCTCATAGTATCGATGATTGACCACCTCGTCGATTGCCGGCGTGATGTGAAAGAACTTATAAGTCGACGCCGCGAAGATGCCGCGCGGTTTCAACAATCGTTCCACTTCGGCGTAAAAACGGTCGAGATCAAACCAATGCAGAGCTTGCGCGACCATGATGAGATCAATGATGCTCGATTCGAGGCCGCTTTCTTCCCCCGACGCGACGCGATATTCCACACGGTCGTGTGGCTCGGCGTTTGCGATCTGCTTCTCGCTCGCGTCCGTCGCGATAACGCGATCGAATACTTCTGTCAATTGAACTGCGGCCTGACCATTTCCGGTTGCGCAATCCCACGCCAACCCGCGACTCCGTGCAACAGTGCCGAGATATTTAAACATCTCGCGCGGATAACGCGGCCGAAACTTCGCGTAATCCACCGCTTGCTTCGAAAAATGATCCTTGAAGGTCATACCACCTTCCCTTTTGTACGGCGGCTGCCTCAGCCGCGATCATTCGACGTTGGATGTTGGGCGTTCGGCGTTTGCCTCACTCCTTTGCCGGTTCAGGCATCGTCCTGAGGCCGACCCGCGCAAGGTACTCGTCGGCTTGCAACAGATCCGTTCCGGCACGCTCGACGATCTTAAGCAGATTATCCATCGACGAAACTTCCTCGAGCTGCTCGGTCAAGAACCACTGCAGGAAATTGATCGTGATATAATCGTTCTGCTTTTGCGCCAGCCCGACCAGCCCGTTGATTTGCTGGGTCACGTGAATCTCCTGGTCGAGTGAAAGTTTCACTGCGTCACGCGCGGTTTTGAATTTTGATTTCGGCGCATCGATCGCTGGGATCACCACGCGTCCGCCGGCATCGACCACGTATTTAATGAAACGCAGCGCGTGCCCTTTCTCTTCCTCGGCCTGTTGAAAAAAATGCTGCGACAACTGCGGCAGCGCCTCCGCCGCGAAATGCGCCGCGATCGCGTAATACTGCAACTCCGCACTGAACTCGTACCCGATCTGTTCGTTAATGGCGTCAATGACCTTCTGGCTTGTTAGCATGAGACAAAACTACAGCGAATTGCACTGATGAAAAGGGGTGGCCGCATCTCGTCATGCCGGCTTGTCACGTTCGTAGCTTCAGCGAAGAAGGAAGCCTTGGCGAAGGCGGATCGATGACTTTTGACTCGTAAGCATTAAGAAACCTACCGTGGATTACGCAGATTCAAACGGATAAGACTTCTAACTTCGGACCTCTGACATTTGACCTCTGCTTGGCACGGATTTGTTACAGCTTCTCTACCGTTTCGAGCGGAATGTGGCTGGTGACCAATTCGCACAAATTCAGGGCGACATCATTCGCTCCGGTATGGAGGCCGATTAGGAACTACCGTGAGATTGATTTTCGCGACCAGATGGCGAAGACATTTTTGTGAAACGGGTGAGGCTCAGTTCGGCGGCAATTGCCGCGGTCAGATATGATGAAAAGAAGCGGACGTTGGATGTCGAATTTCGGGAAGGAGACACTTATCGCTACATGCACGTCCCCGAGTTTGTCTATCGGGAATTCTTGAAAGCGGAGTCGGCGGGCGCGTATTGGAATGCGATTAAGCATCAGTTCGAGCACGTGAAGCTGGACTGAGCGCAGGTAATCTTTCACGCGATGGCGTGGGCGCATTTGCTGCCCGCACGGGGGTTCGACAGGTACAAAAAAAGCCCCGCCACTTGTTTCAAGTGGCGGGGTTCTGGCGACGTCCTACTGACTCGTTCGCTCCCGTTCTCTCGCCCTCTCGGGCTTCCCGTCTATGTCGCTCGGCTCCCGCCGGCTCCATTCTGTGAAACGCCAATATTGATTCGTCGTGATGGCTCTGTGAATAGTTTGTGCTAACAAACGTCTTTGTCTGTTTGCCGATCTGCGTAAAATGCGGTGCGCGGCGCCGATGTGGCGGAATGGCAGACGCAACGGACTTAAAATCCGTTGGGCCGTAAAAGGCCCGTGCCGGTTCGAGTCCGGCCATCGGCAGCGTGTGAGTTGGTAGATCCACAATCTTTCACATCCAAATGGCAACAGAACGCCCGCTTTTTATTCCAGTGATCCTCGGGACTGCGCGTCAGGGAAGAGAGAGCGAGCACGCGGCCCAATTCGTTTTCGAACAAACAAAGAAGCGCGCCGGTGTGGAAACGGAATTCATCGACGTGCGCACTTTGCCGATGCGGCTCGACGATGCCGGCGAACAAATGAAAGAC
>JBAQJG010000631.1:0-4383 GCA_049300145.1 Chthoniobacterales bacterium
CTTGCGCACAAAGCGTTGGCGAAACGGAACGAGTTCCGGATCGCCCTTTCCGGCGGAAACACACCGCGCCCGGTTTATTCCGAGATCGCACAGATCGCGCACGATCTTCCGTGGGGAAGAATCTTGATCACTTTCAGCGATGAACGGTGCGTTCCGCCGGATGACGCGCAGAGCAATTTTCGGATGGCGAGCGAAACACTTTTTGCGCCGGCAGCTGTTCCGGAGAAATCGATTCTGCGGATGTGCGGCGAGATCGAGCCGCAAACTGCTGCGCAGGAATATCAGGACCAGGTCGATCTTTTAGCCACCCAGCGTGGCGAACCAATTTATCGGCACGATTTGATCTTGCTCGGCTTGGGCGAAGATGGACACACGGCTTCGTTGTTTCCTGGAACCGCCGCCCTTCAAGAGAATCTGCGTCGCGTCGTCGCCAATTTCGTCCCCAAGCTCAACACCTGGCGATTAACGTTCACGTTTCCGCTCATCGACCACGCGCGACATGTCTGCTTTCTCGTGAACGCAACCAAACACAGCGAGCTGACCGAGCGCGTTTTGAGCGGCGACATGCAGTATCCCGCAGCGCGTGTGCAGTGCAGCGAGATTACGTGGATCATCGGCCAGTGATTCTGCGGCACGGTTCACGCTAAGATCGACGTCGTGGGCACGATCATCGTCACGGGATCAGCCGGATTGATCGGATCGGAAACGGTCAAGCGATTTGCCAAGGACGGCATGCGCGTCGTTGGGATCGACAACGATATGCGCGCGCAATTTTTTGGCGCAGAAGCTTCCACGAAGAAGACGCGCGATGACTTGATCGCAAATGTGCGCGGTTACGAACATCACAACATCGACATCCGCGACTTGGCCGCGATCTGCGAATTATTCAAGCAACATCGCGGCAAGATCGATACGGTCGTGCACACGGCTTCACAGCCATCACACGATTGGGCAGCGCGCGATCCACAGACCGATTTCACGGTCAACGCGAATGGCACACTTAATTTGCTGGAGGTGGCAAGAAATTTTTGTCCCGAAGCGCCGTTTATTTTTACATCAACAAATAAAGTTTACGGCGATACCCCGAACCGGCTGCACCTCCGCGAACTCGAGAAACGCTGGGAGATAGAGCCCGGTCATGAGTACGAGCCGGGGATTTCCGAAACGATGAGCATCGATTACACGAAGCATTCGCTGTTTGGCGCATCAAAAGTGGCAGCTGATGTTCTCGTGCAGGAGTACGGACGCTATTTTGACATGCCGACCGTTTGTTTTCGCGGCGGCTGCCTGACCGGTCCAGCCCACGCAGGGACCGAGCTGCACGGCTTTCTTTCCTATCTCATGATCTGCGCGGTCAAAGGAAGACCCTATCGCGTCTTCGGATACAAAGGCAAACAAGTGCGCGACAACATTCATAGCTTCGACCTGGTGGAGGCCTTTGCTGAATTCATGCGCGCCCCTCGAGCAGGCGAAGTTTACAACATCGGCGGCGGCCGCCACTGCAATTGCTCGATGCTGGAAGCGATCGAGATGTGCGAAGAAATCAGCGGCCAAAAATTAACCTGGCACTATGAAAAGGCGAACCGAATCGGCGACCACATCTGGTGGATCAGCGATGTGCGGAAATTTCAAGCTCACTACCCGAACTGGAAATTCCGCTACGGAATGCGTGAAATTCTGGAGGAGATTCACGCCACCGTGGGTGGGTCATGATTCGAGAATCGATGTGACGATCAATATTGTTCGCCCTGATCGGCAGACGCGGGTGGCACGCGGTCCTCGATTCCCCACACGTGAATCATGACGCCGAGCCAATAAAAAACCAGGATGCCGAGCCCAAATCCGGCGGAAGCAAAAGCCGCCAGGAGTGCGAAGACAAACGCAATTGGGGTGACGAGAAACAGAAGGAGCGCGCCCACCACTTTGTGTCCTTTGTAAATATGTCCGAGGCCCGGAACGACACTGAGTAGCACCGCCATTGCGTCGCTCGCTCTTGGTTCGGCTGTTTCCGTGGCGTGGCGCGTCCAATCGCACCGGGTGCAGCTCTCCGCGTCCTTGGGCAATAACGCTCCGCAGTATGGACACGGCATCATGTCCGTGCTCACCGGCTGCGGCTGAGTTGAAGGTGCGTCGGTGTACTCCACGCTGATTAACCTCAAGGTCACAAGATGCACGGAATCCGTCAAGCAAACTTGCTTCGGTCGTGCAAGTTTCCAAATCGCGAGCCAAAACAAGGCAAGCCAGAAACTTGCCGCACGATTCGAGAAACGCGCGTGCAAATTCTCACATCTCGACGCAAACTTTGGCAAATGCCTTCGCTCTCCGAGATAGTTGAATATGCCGACGAATATTTGCGCATTCGCGAGATCGAGGACTGGCCAAACGCGCTCAATGGATTGCAAATCGAAAACTCCGGCCGCATCACAAGAATCGGCGCGGCGGTGGATGTTTCCACGCGCGTTTTGAGCGAAGCCGCAAAGAAAGATCTCGATCTTTTGCTCGTGCACCACGGTTTGTTCTGGCCGGGATTGCAACCGATCACTCGATCGTTACATCGACAATTAAAACTCGCATTTGAAAACGACATCGCCCTCTACGGTGCGCACCTGCCACTCGATATTCACCCGAAGGTCGGGAACAAAGCGCGATTTGCGAGATCGCTCGGTTTAAGATCGGCAACGCCGTTTTTTGAAGAGAAAGGGCAACTGATCGGCGTGAAAGCGCGCACGTCCATTGCTCGCTATCAACTTGTGCGCAAGCTGGAAAAGTCGTTAGGCGGAAAGGTGAAGGCCTTTAAGTCTGGACCGAAGAAGACAAAGACGATCGGCGTCATTACCGGAGGCGCCGGCGCGGAAATTTACCGCGTCGCGGAAGATAATATCGACACGTTCATCACCGGCGAGGCGCCGCACTGGGCCGCCGTCGCCGCCGAAGAACTCGGCGTGAATCTTCTCCTTGGCGGTCACTACGCCACCGAAACCTTCGGCGTCAAGGCGCTCGCGGCGCATTTGGCCGAACGGTTTAACATTTCGTGGACATTCATCGATTGCCCAACCGGGATGTGATCAATGCGTCCAGTGTGCGGTGTATGGGGTCAACGAGGGGAAGCCTAATTTTGAACCTCAAAATTCATGGCGTTCGTTTTCGCTATCTTTGGATTGTCTGTGCTTTTCTAGCAATGACGCCACCCGCGGTTTCCCGCGCCGCCAAACAGGCTCAGCCGACACAGTTGCCCGGGTACAAGGCTGTGCCGGTGCATTATGGACCTTTGAACAAAATGATAATATCCGTCAGTATCAATGGGCATCCAGCAAATCTGCTCGTCGATACCGGCGCCAATCAAATCATCTTGGATGCGAGTGCGGCCGAATTATTTGACGTTCGTCCGTCCCAGCACGGCTTCCGCTACATCAGATTCACGCAAATAAATGGCCAGTTGTTCCCAGTGGGCTTCGTGAGGAGTGTTACAGCCGGAGGCATGAATTTTGGCAGCAGCTTGGTGACACTGCGTAATTCCAGAGATCGTAGCAACTTTTCAAATCGCGCGGAAGACAGGAATCTTCACATCGATGGCGTGCTCGGCGCCGACATCCTCCTTCGTCACAAGGCGATAATTAATTGTCGAACGAAATTTATTTTCTTTAAAATCGGCCGGTCACAGCCGTTGCAACTCGCCTCTGTCGCTTTGTCGGAAAAGTTTACCAAGGTACCTCTGCAGCAGGAGGAAAATGGCGCTTTTACGGTGCCCTATTCGATTCACGGGCAAAGCGGGCGGCTCCTCGTCGATACAGGCGCGTTTATTACGACTTTTAATGAAGCGACCGTCAAATCGCTCGGAATCGCATTACAGCCTGTACAGGCTTCGGCGCGCTTCACTAACGGCGTGGCGCGGCGAATTAGTGTCGGACAGATTAGCGACTTTACGATTGGTGATTTTAAAGTGCCATCTGCGAAATTTGGCACGGCCGTATTGCCGAATTTCGCGCTGCAGCAGGGCAACACGCGAATCAATGGGATCCTCGGGATGGATCTGCTCTTCATCTGTCACGGCATCATCGATTTTGACAGTATGAGTTTGTTTTTGAAATAGCACCTTCCTAGAATCGAAGACTATCTGCACAGAGGTCGAAACTATTTTGTCGTTGTGGCCGCGGCCCATATGGGTGGCCTGGATGGATTATTGTCACTGCTTCGCGCCCGCGGATGCAGGATTCAGCACCTCTAGTTTCCACGTCCAAGCCTAACCAAAGATCGGCATCGCTTCGCGAGGCCGCAATAAGTTTTTGCTTTCGTAAATCCTGAGACGTTGTTCTTTGTTCGCCGATGGCTGCGGCGCATGATCAGCAAGCGAGCACGCGCGCGAGGGGAGTCGTCGGCATCGCA
>JBAQJG010000632.1:0-7161 GCA_049300145.1 Chthoniobacterales bacterium
TCACCGCGACGTTGGGAGACCACGTAACGCCGCCGTCCATGCTGTAAGAATAGAAGAGCTGCGAATCGGTGTTATTGGCAGCGTTGCGCGTGTCCAGCCAAACGGAATCGATGCGTCCATTGGGCGCGACCGAAAGCGTGCCGAACCAGTGCCACTTGTTCTGGTTGATGGGATCGTCATTGATTCGGTGCGGCGCGCTGAAGCTTTGTCCGCCGTTTGTGCTGCGCACGAACATCACGTCGGTCCCGTTGTTGGCGCCGGTCGGCTGCACGCTGGCAATCATGTAAATGTTGTTGTTAGTAATGGTGCCGGAGCGGTCCACCGCCAGAAATATCTGTCCTGCAAGTCCTCCTGGATTGATCGTGTCGCCGAACTCTATGCTACCGCCGAGATTGACTGTAGTAACCTGGTCAAAAGTTGGCGTGACGTTCCCGTTCTGTGCGTTGCTCGAGCGAATGCAGTAAAACTGGCTCCCAAAATCCCCACCGCCGATAAAGAGATTGCCGTTGGTGTCCACGTCGAGTGTCCCCCATACGGGAGAGTTGGGAATATTGATCGGACTCATCCAGGTGACGCCGCCGTTGGTAGAACGGCTGAATTGCCCGAAGCTGCAAGCGGCGGCTGTGCTCCAAGCCTGGTATTGGAACCCGTGACCCGTACCGTTGGTTTTATCTATGGTAAACCACTCCTTGTCGCCTCCGCCCCCGCCTCCCTCGGGTGGCAGACGCGTCCACGATTGGCCGCTGTTCAGCGAGCGCCACATGTCATCACAAAATGACTGCAGGAGGCTAAGGTAGAAAAAAGTCCCTGTCTCATTCGAGTTTAACACCGGATCACTCCGGAACACGTTATTTTCCAGAACACCGGGAAACGTCCACGACGTGCCGCCATTGGTTGTGTATCCCCAGCCGCCCTGCCGGAAATTGGACTGGACACTGTTGAACTGCCTCCAACCAATCGTCATTCTGTTGGGGTTTGTTGGGTCAACGGCAATGGACGGCTCGTTCGCGGCGTCGCCGAGGATGTTGTGGCCATTCGCATCGACGTTCACCTGGTAGCTGGTGAATAGATCGTATTGCGAGATCATTCGCGGCGAAGTCTCTATCCGGAAAATGTACGCAGGCGGGTTGTCATATTTTTCGAGTGGCTCGGTCGGGAGTGGCCTATGTGGCGCGGTCTGGCCCGACGCGATCGGGAGCACAGACAGCAAAGCCAGACAAATAAAAAAACTCGTTTTTGACACCATAAAATACCCTCAGTTGAAGAGGGGTACGCGTATATCAGAACACACGCGTGGCGTCCATCAAATTTTTCAACGCAAACCAAGCATCTGGTGAAGAAACCGGGATGCCAGAAGTTCAAGCGAGATGCTTGCGCAGCATCTTCTGAAACTCCACTTCATCGAGAATGCGCACGCCGAGCTGCTTCGCTTTCTCGAGCTTGCTGCCTGGCTCCGCGCCCGCGAGCACGTAATCCGTCTTTTTGCTCACGCTGCTGGTGACGTGGCCACCGAGTGATTCGATTTTCGAGCTCGCCTCCTCGCGTGTCATCGCAGGCAACGTCCCGGTGAGCACAAAAGCTTTTCTGGCCAACGGCAGCTCCGCCGCTTTCTTCGCGGCAATTTTGTCGCTCTTCGGGCGAATCCCAAGCTGCTTCATCCGATGCAGAATTTTCTTGCCCGCTTCGGACTCAAAAAACTCGAGGACGCTTTTCGCAACCACCGGTCCCACTTCAGTCACGATGGCAGATCCTTTTTCACTTTTGCCTTTTGATTTCTCCGCAAAACCGGTTTCGATCAAACGGTCGGCGATTTGCCTGCGAGTCGGGTCATTTTTTTCGTGATAGGCCAGAACGTCCCGAAGCAATTGCGAGCGCGCGACGTCTTCAACGGTTTCGTGAAAGCGAGCCAACTGCATGGCAGTCGTCTTGCCTACATCAGGAATCGCCAAAGCAAAGAGCCAGCGCGAGAGTGGAAGAGTTTTGGCGCGCTCGATTGCGCGAATGGCTTTGGTCGCGTTTTTCTCGCCGAAGACTCGCGGCGCATCTTCGCTGCCGAGATTCAAGGTCGCAAGCTGCTCGATTTTTAATTCAAACAAATCGAGCGGCTCGCGCACCAAACCGCGCTCGACCAGTTTATCTGCGACAATGCCGCCCACGCTTTCGATGTCGAGTGCGCTGCGCGCGGCGAAAAACTCCAACCGCCGGGTCGTCTGCGCCGGGCACTGAATATTTTCGCAACGCCAAACGACAAATTCCGGATCGCGCCGCACCCGGCCGCCGCAGACGGGACATTTGCAGCGAATGTGTCCGAAAAAATCAAAGGACTGGGCCTCGCGCGGTCGCTTCGATTTCACCACCTCGACCACGGCCGGAATGACTTCGCCGGCCTTTTCGATCACGACGGTGTCGCCGATGCGGATGTCTTTGCGCTTGATTTCATCTTCATTGTGCAATGTCGCGCGTGAGACGCGGCTGCCGCTCACCGTTACTGGCTCGAGCACGGCCACGGGCGTGAGCACCCCGGTACGGCCGACTTGCACGATGATGTCGTGCAACTTTGTCTCGACGCGCTCGGCTTCGTATTTGTAAGCAATGGCCCAACGCGGAGATTTCGCCGTGAACCCGAGGCGCTCGCGCTGGGCGAGCGCATCAACCTTCACAACCGCGCCATCTGTTTGATAGGGAAAATCGTGTCGTATGCGATCCAATTCGCGAATCGCCTTTAGAATTTCTTCAACCGAGTCCGCCAGCCACCAACGTTCCGCGCCGGGTAAGCCCAGTTTCTTGAGCAAGGGGAAAAGCGCCGAATGTTTTTCCAACGACAAGCCTTCAATCGCGCCCGTGCCATAAAAAACCACGCCCAGCGGCCGCTTCGCTGTGATTGCCGAATCGAGTTGCTTGAGTGAGCCGGCCGCGGCATTTCTGGGATTGGCGAAGGCGGGCAGACCCGCTTCGGCGCGTTCCGCGTTTAATTTCGCGAAGCCGCGTTTGTCCATGTAAACTTCGCCGCGCACTTCGAACACTTTCGGCGCGGCGCTCTTTAGTTGCGATGGCACTGAGCGAATCGTCCGGATGTTTTGCGTGATGTCGTCGCCCACCATCCCATCACCGCGCGTTGCGGCATAGCGCAGCCGCCCATTTTCATAGAGAAGCGAAACTGCCACACCATCCACTTTCGGCTCGATCACGACCGGGATTTTCTCGTCAGGCAAGAGACGCGTGACGCGCGCGTAGAAGTTGGCGACTTCATCTTCGGAGTAAGTATTGTCGAGACTGAGCATCGGTATGCGATGCGCGATTTGCGCGAAAGCTTCGAGCGGCTTGCCGCCCACCCGTTGCGTCGGTGAATCCGGTGCCAGCAGTTGCGGGAAACGCGTTTCAAGATCGACAAGTTCGGAGTAGAGTTCGTCATACCTGCGATCGCTGATGGTGGGCGCGGCTTCCTCGTGGTAACGGCGGTTATGCTCTTCGACTTCGCGCCGCAGCTGTGCGATTCGCTTTGCTGCTTGATTCTTCTCCGCGGACATGGTGCACGATATGACGCGCGAAAACGCTCGGCAATCATCCAAAGTCTGTCATTCCGCGGGTGGATCGAGCAGTCGCCGCCGCGGCGACCTCGATGTCAAAACAGGCGGCGAGGTCGCAAATTGATTAGCATCGCCCCCGAAAGCATTCGCGGCCGATCCACCTCTGTGCGTTTGCAACTAAGCTTTCAAATCCAGGCAAAAGCGGCTAAGTATAACGAATTGTGAAACCGAGTGAGCGAATCCTCGGGGTGGAAGGCGGCGGAACCAAGACCGCTTGGGTCTTGGTGGAACGATCCGGCGATGAACTGAATATTCTCGACCAGGGAACGCTGCCGTCGTCGAATTTTCGCCTCGCCACGCCGGATCGTTTGCGCGGCATTTTCTCCGAACTGCCCAAGCAAATTGATCGCGCGGGCGTCTTTCTGGCCGGCTGCGGGACCGCCGAAGATCGACACTCACTGTCGAATCTTTGCGCCGAAATCTGGCCAAGCGCCAAGATCCTGACCGGAAGCGACCGTGACTCTGGACTCGCCGCCGCGCTCGGAAATGGCGATGGAATTGTCGTGAACGCTGGATCCGGTTCGTCAGTTACCGGGCGTCGTGGCGACCGGATTGAGAACGCCGGCGGTTGGGGACACATCTTGGGCGATACGGGCGGAGGTTATTTCATCTCGATCGGCGCGCTCCGCTTGATCTTGCGCGAATACGATCTCCATCGCGGCGAAGTGCAATTAACCGCAAAGATTCTGCAAGCGCGTTCCTTGAACAATCTCGATGAGCTCGTTCGCTGGGCCCAGACCGCGGACAAAATGGAAATCGCCACGCTGGCGCCGGTAGTTTTTGAAGCGGCCGCGAGCGGCGATGCGCGTGTGATGGAGATCATCGAAGAGGGCGCGCTCGTTCTTTGCGAATACACCGAGGCGGTCGCGGCGCGGCTGCATCTACTCGCGCCGAAAGTGATGCTGCTCGGCGGGCTTTTTCACCGCGACTCCATCTACACGCATGCGTTTCGGCGAAGACTAAAAAAGAATCTTCCCGACGCTCGCGTGGCGACGGCGGAGCGCCCGCCCGAGCTCGGCGCAGCCTGGCTCGCCGCTGAGATGGACGAAATGACAAAAGGTCGCGCAAAGCCTGCCGAGAACACGATCGAGAACCTCGCTGCCGCTTTAACCGAGCAGCGCAACCCGCGCTCGGAAAATCTGGAAAAAATGAGCGCGCGCGAATTGGTCGAGCTTTTTGTCGACGAAGAGAGATTTGTGCAGGATGCGTTGCGCGGGGCGATTGTCGATCTTGCCAAGGCGATCGAGATCGTGACGGGAGCGCTCCGGAAAGGCGGGCGCTTGTTTTACGTCGGCGCCGGCAGCAGCGGTCGAATTGGCGTGCTCGATGCGAGCGAGATTTCGCCGACATTCGGCGCGTCTTCCGATCTTGTACAGGGCATCATTGCCGGAGGCGTCACCGCGCTTCATCGCAGTGTCGAAGGCACGGAAGACGAGCAGAGCGTCGGTGCGCTGGCCATGGATGAACGCAGAACTAAAGATGTCGATGTCGTCATCGGGATCACGGCGAGCGGTCGCACACCTTTTGTTCTGGGCGCGCTCGGACGAGCAAAGTCGTTAGGTGCAAAAACCATTTTGCTCACTTGCAATCCGGCGCGGATTGTAGCGGCGGGCGTGTCGCCCGCCGAGGGTGAAACTGCAGCCGACACGCCTGCCTCTACAGTAATTGTCGATCTTGCAATCCATCTCGCGGTCGGTCCGGAAATCTTGACTGGATCGACAAGGCTCAAGGCGGGAACAGCGACAAAAGTCGCGCTCAACATCATCAGCACCGGTGCGATGGTGGCGCTGGGCAAAGTACGCGGCAATTTAATGATCGACCTTCACACTTCGAGCACGAAATTGCGCGATCGCGCCGTCCGCCTAGTCGCTGACCTAGCAAATTGCGATTACAATTCGGCTTGCGAGCGACTTGAAGCGGGCGGCTGGAATTTGCGAGCGGTCGTGAACCAGATCGGCAAGTGAGCTGTGGCGGCAGTCGGGTCGCCTGCGAATCTCAAACGGCGCAGCGCGGCTGCCTCCACAGTTTTTTATGGGAGACACTGAAGATGTTGGAAAGTTTTATGGAATCGAATTTTCTCCCCGATAAGCGCGACAAGCGCGCGCCAGACGAACCAAACTAGAAATCAACCGAAAGGAAACTCTATGCTCTGGACCATATTTGTTATTCTACTCGTGCTTTGGCTGCTTGGTCTGGTCAGCTCCTACACGCTGGGCGGCTTCATTCATCTTCTGCTCGTCCTCGCCGTCGTAGTGCTAATCATCAATCTGCTCCAAGGCCGGCGTCCACTCTGACCTGGCGCTCATGAAACCGGCTGGAATTGTAGGTATTATTCTAATCGTCGTCGGCATCATCGCGCTGGCCTACGGAGGATTCACTTACACGAAACGGGAGAAGGTGATCGATGCCGGGCCGCTTCAGGTCAGCGCCGACAAAGAGCACCAAGTGCAATTTCCGCCCATGCTCGGCGCCATGTGCCTGGCGGGTGGCATTGTGCTAGTCGCGGTCAGCAGCCGCAAAAGCTGATCGCGAAGTCTAACCGGGGGCCTTCAGCACGGCGAAAGTCTTGCTGCCTTTTCGGTCGAGGTAGAGGAGGACCCCGCGTTTCGGGTCGGCTTTGAGGAGGGCTTCGCGAAAGCTGGCGACGTTGTTGACCGGTTTGCCGTCCACTTCCGTAATGATGTCTTCGCGCTGAATGTCCTGTTGCGCTGCGATGCTGTTGTCGGACACGTCAGTGACGATAACACCTTGCTGAACGCCGAGGTGAAGGCGTTCGGCTACTTCCTTAGTCAAATCCTGCACCTGCAATCCGAACTTGCCGACATCTTCTTGTTTTGGCTGAGCGGGCTTGATCGGCTCGTTTGAAGCCCGCGCGATTTCATTCGGCAATTCGCCGGTTTTAACTGGAACCTTCATCGTCTGACCTTTCCGCCAAACGGTCAGCTCGACATTTTGGCCTACTTTCTTTCTCAGAATCTCGTGTTGCAGTTGTGAATCTGTTTCTACCGCTGTTCCATCAACCTGCGTGATCACGTCGAAGGGCCGGAGATCGCTTTTGTAAGCGGGCGCATCGGCTTCAATCGTGCGCACGACCACGCCTTTCTCGATGCCTTTGAATAAATCACGGATGGACGAATCATCGCCGAGCGTCTCGATGCGAATGCCGAGCCAGGGCCGAATAATCTTGTGGCCGGCGATGAGTTCGGCGCCGATTTCTTTTGCCAGGTTGATCGGAATGGCAAATCCGAGTCCGCGATTCAATCCGTTGATCAGCGTATTCATGCCGATCACTTTGCCGTCGATGTCGCACAGTGGGCCGCCGCTGTTCCCCGGATTGATCGAAGCGTCGGTCTGCAAATAATCCGAGATCGAGTACCCGCCGCTCGTGAACAATTTGCTGCGGCCTTTGCCGCTGACCACGCCGTAGGTGAAAGTGTAATCGAGCTTGAACGGCGCGCCGATGGCGAACGCAAATTGTCCCACGCGCACCGCATCGCTGTCACCCATTTGCACGACCGGCAAATCTTTCGCCTCGATCTTGATCACCGCGACATCGGTCTTTTCATCTGTGCCC
>JBAQJG010000633.1:0-2586 GCA_049300145.1 Chthoniobacterales bacterium
TCATCGTGCGGTTCTGGATTCTCTCGGGGGTCTTCGCCTTGCTCGGCCTGGCGACGCTGAAGTTGAGGTAGAAACGTGCGCTACAAAAATCAAAAGGTCGCGGTTCTCGGGGCAGGTCTAAGCGGAAGGGCGGCTGCGCTTCTGCTCAAAGCGGAAGGCGCTCAAGTAACCGTTCTCGATAACGCCGAGGAAAAGAATTTACTCAAGTCCACCATCGACAATCTGCGCGCGCAAGGCGTTCGCATAATTTGCGGAGAGGCGGCAGACGAGGATTCAACCAGTTACCAACTGGCGGTCTTGAGTCCGGGAATCGATCCGGCGGCTTCGCTGGCGCGCAACTTTTCTTCGCGCAAGATAGAAATCATTGGCGAGCTCGAGCTCGGCTGGCGATCCTGCGAACTTCCGGTCATCGCCGTAACCGGCACAAACGGAAAGACAACTACCACTGAATTGCTCGCGCAGATGCTGGACGCGTGCGGCCAACGGACCATCGCTTGCGGCAACATCGGTAAACCGCTTTCCGAAGTCGCGCGCGAAAAAAACTCGTTCGACGTGCTTACCGTTGAAGTGAGTTCGTTTCAACTGGAGACGATCCAAACTTTCCGGCCATCGATCAGCCTCTGGCTCAACTTCGCTCCCGACCATCTTGATCGTTATCGCTCCGTCTCCGATTATCGCGCGGCCAAGCTGCGCATTTTTGAAAATCAAACCGAGGACGATGTCGCGATCGTAAATGCGAGTGAGACTCTGCCGAAAATTCGCCCGCGCCAAATTACGTTTAGTGCTTACGCTGATCGCGCCGATTTTCGTTTGGCCGAAGGGGCGATCGTTTATCAAAACCAAATCGTTTTGCATCTGGCCGAGACGAAACTGCGGGGATCGCACAACATCGAAAACTTGATGGCGACGCTGGCCGCGGGCGTAGCGCGCGGGTTGTCGTTTCGGCAAATGGTCCCGCCGCTCTGCGCCTATGAACCGCGCCCGCACCGCTGCGAATTTGTGCGCGAAGTTGGCGGCGTCGGTTACGTCAACGATTCCAAGGCGACAAATCTCGACGCCGTGGAAAAGGCGCTGCGCGCGCAAACCAAACCAGTCGTTCTCATAGCCGGCGGCAAGGACAAAGGTTTCACCTTCGATCCACTCCGGCCGCTCGTGAAAGAAAAAGTTCGATCGACAATTTTGATTGGCGAAATGGCCGAGAGCATCGCGCGCGCCTGGAGCGGCGCGGTCGAATCCGAAATCGCCAATTCCCTCGCCGACGCGGTCGAGCGCGCGCATGCCGTCGCTAGGCCCGGCGACGTTGTTCTTTTCTCACCAGGCACATCTTCGTTCGACATGTTCAAGAGCTACGCCCATCGCGGCGATCAATTTCGTGCCCTTGTCCAAGCTCTTCCGAAATAAAATCATGAAACTCCCCAGACTGCTCCGACGCAAAAAACTTCGGGCCACGGCCGGGCGCGCATCCCTGCGGGCATCCGCGCAAACGGACTACGAGGAAATGGCGGAACCGAACATGAAGTTGTCGCGCGCATTGCTGATTGTTCTGGTTCTCCATGTCGTGGCCGTTTCCGGAATCATCGCTTTCAACGCAATCAAAACGCGCGAGGGGTCGATTGCTCCGGCGCCCACCTCGACAAAGAACGCTGCGCTTGCCCCGAAGGCTTTCGGGGTTGGATCGACCATCAAATCTGCCGCTGCCAGTTCACGGCCGCCAGTTGTCCAAAAGGATGCCCCGCCAGCCAAGCAGGCCGCGAAAGACGGAGGTAAGTCAAAACAAAGTGTGAATGCGAAGAGCGCAGACGCGGGAAAAGTTTACGTTGTCGCAAAAGGCGATAACCCGGTGGCGATCGCAAAGAAATTTAAAGTTTCTTATGACGACTTGATTGCGCTCAACCACATCGAAGACCCGCGCAAATTGCAAATCGGACAAAAGCTGCTGATCCCAAAAACGACAAAATCGAGAAAATCCGACGAGTGAACTCTGAGTTGAGTCTGCAAAACGGGAAGGATCGTTACGGCGAGACGCCGCAACCAGCACCCGAGACGCGTGCCTCCCCGATCCGAGAACCTAATGCATCGTAAAAGCGCTTACATCCTGTTTCTGGCCGTGCTCGGCATGCTCGTCATCGGCATCGTCATGCTTTTCAGCACGAGCGCCTTTGCGCGCGACAGTCATGGCGATGTTTACTTCTTCATCAGACGCCAGGCGATTTGGCTCGGAATCGGGCTGGCCGTCTGCACGGTCGCCGCGCTCATCGATTACCATTTTTGGCAGCGGACATGGTGGCTTTGGTTTGGTCTCGCATTCGTTGCGCTGGCGCTTTGCTTCGTTCCGCATCTCGGAATGCGCATTAACGGTTCGCGCCGGTGGGTTGGCCTTGGTCCGTTCGGTTTTCAACCTTCTGAGACCGCGAAGATCGCTGCGGTGTTTTTTCTCGCCGCTTGGTTTTCGCATTACGAAAAGGCAACCGGTAGTCTGCTCCGCGGCTTTGCTCTTCCGCTCGCGATCGTCGCTTTGCTGCTCGCGCTTATTCTCATCGAGGTGGATCTCGGAACGACCGTCCTGCTCGGCGCGACCGCATTTGT
>JBAQJG010000634.1:0-5142 GCA_049300145.1 Chthoniobacterales bacterium
TCCATGGCCAGAGCGACCCATTCGCTCCGACCCATTGGAGCGTGATTATCGCGGCGGGAAGAAGTGAGGTTGACCCGGAGCTTGCCCGAGCCGCGCTCGCTCAGCTTTGCCAGACTTATTGGGCGCCGCTTTACAGTTTCGTGCGCAGTCGCGGGTATGCTGTGCATGATGCGCAGGACCTCACGCAGAGCTTTTTCGTTTATCTGATCGGGCACAAGATCTACACGCGCGCCGATCGGCAGAAGGGCAAGTTCCGGTCTTTCCTGCTGGCCTCGTTGAGGAATTTCCTTGCAGACGCTTCCGACCGCGAACGAACGCTCAAGCGCGGTGGTGCGCACGATTTTGTACCTCTGCGCGAAGAGCAGATCGAAGCGGCGGAATCGCTCTTCCGAACGCATAGCGATGCGGCCAGTGAAGACCGGGTTTTCGAGAGGACTTGGGCGGAGGCGTTGGTTGCCAACGGCCTCGAGCGGCTGTCGGCAGATTACAAAGTCGAAGGCAAAGAGAAACTCTTCCAGGAATTAAAAATTTTTCTCACCGGTGGCGCCGAACCGCTACCGCGTTATGCCGACCTGGCCGAGAGGCTCGGCACGATCGAGTCAACCCTCCGCAGCCACATCACACGCCTGCGGGCGCGTTACCGAGACGCGTTACGCGCCGAGGTGCGGCGCACGGTAGAGACCGAGGCAGAGGTCGATGGAGAGTTGCGCGAACTGTTACGGGTGTTGACGACAGGTTGATGGGAGAGGCACATGGAAACACTATCGGCAGCCGCCACGGTCTGTTCGGTCTGCGGCGAACGCGTGAACATCAAGGCCCAATGTCTGGCTTGTCTGTTGCGCGCGGGGCTCGATGATCCGGCCGAACTTTCCTCGACGCCGGCTGCCTCGTTAGTGTTCGGCGATTTCGAGATCGCGCGGCGCGAAGACGGCTCTTTTTGGGAACTAGGCTGTGGCGCGATGGGCGTCACCTATCGCGCGATGGACAAAGTGCTGCATCGCAGCGTCGCCCTGAAAGTGATCGAGACGCCGGCAGCAGCGGGCGACTCGCGAGCGGTGCGCGAACGTTTTTTGCGCGAGGCACGAGCGGCCGCGGCATTAAAGCATCCGAATATAGCCGGCATATTTCAGTTTGGCGCTTCGCCGGAAATCGATCGCTGCTATTACGCGATGGAATTGGTCGAAGGCGAAACGCTGGAAGCGCTCGTTAGGCGAGATGGTCCGCTCAAGGTGGGGTTGGCTCTCGAGATCGTCATTCAAGTGACGCGAGCGCTAATCGGCGCGGCGGCCCAAGGTTTAATTCATCGCGATTTGAAGCCGGGCAACATCATGATCACTCGCTCCGATTCAGCGATGGGGGAGATGGAAGTCAAAGTCATCGATTTTGGCCTCGCCAAGGCCACGAACCCGGTGGCCGAAACGGATCTCACCCACGGAGGGTTCGTCGGGACACCCTCTTTCGCGAGTCCCGAACAATTTGGTAGCGCACCGGCCGATGCACGGTCGGATATTTATTCGTTAGGTGTCACGCTTTGGTACGCGCTCACCGGCCAGGTCCCCTATCCCGGCAAAACGATTGAGGAAATCCGTGATCGTCAGCAGCGCACCGACCTGCCGATCGAACAATTGATCGAAAGAAAGATTCCGTCTCCTTTGATCGACATACTGCGGCACACTCTTGCGCTGGATCCCACTCAGCGGCCCGCGTCGGCGCGGGACTCGTTGGCGGAGTTGGAGTCTTGTCGCACAAAGCTTGGTCTGGCGAAAGCGGTTACTTCACGCCGGCCGCGGTGGAAATTGAGCGGGATGATCGTGACGCTAGCAATGATCGCGGCGCTTGCGCCTGCGTTTCTGCTGTTGCGGCAAAAATCGCGCATCGGTGCAAACGACACGACGCCTGTCCTAGAGAAATCGATCGCGGTGCTGCCGTTGGAGAACTTGAGTGACGACAAAGAGAATGCCTTTTTCGCTGATGGTCTTCAGGACGATATCCTGACCAGTCTGGCCAAGATCAGCGACTTGAAGGTGATTAGCCGCACATCGGTCTCGCATTACCGCGGCGCGGGCGCGGTTCGTAACTTGCGCGAAGTCGCACGAGAGCTTGGGGTCGATAATATTCTCGAAGGAAGCGTGCGGCGCGAGGGTAATCGCGTGCTTGTGAATGTGCAACTGATCGATGCACGCAACGACCGCCACCTCTGGGCGGAGCGCTACGACCGCACGCTTGCTGATTCCATCGGACTCCAGGGTGAAGTGGCGTCGGAGATCGCAGAGGCTCTCCGGGCAAAACTTGCCCCAGAAGAGAAGGCACGGCTTGAGGCGAAACCAACCGGCAATCCCGAGGCGTATGCGCTTTACTTGAAAGCTCGCGGGCGCGAAGGAGCTGTAAATCATTCGAGGGAAGACGCCCTCGCAGCGGAGCAACTCTATGCGGAGGCGATCGCGCTTGATCCCAAGTTTGCCGTCGCCCGCGCGCGCCTTTCCATCGTGCAAAGCGAACTAGGCTACGACGCGAGCGACGATTGGAGAGTTAGGGCGCGCACTGCGGCGGATGAGGCATTGCGCCTGGCGCCGTCTCTAGGCGAAGCCCATACGGCCCTCGGCCTCAGTATGTATTATGGCGACAAGGATTACGCAGCAGCCTTAAAAGAGTTTTCCGTCGCCGCGGCGACATCGCCTAACGAGCCCGACATTCTTCGTCACATCGCCGGAATTCAGCGCCGACAGGGACGCTGGCGGGAATCGCTCGCAACCTTTCAGCGTGCCCAAGACCTCGATCCTCGTAATCGCCAAATCATCATCTGGGCTGCCCTTAACCACCTTTTGGTGCGTGATTGGCCGGGCGCGACCGCGTGTTACAACCGCGCGCTGGAGATTGCCCCAGATTCGGCTCACGCCAAGGTCGGCCTTGCTTACCTCGAAGTATTTCAAAACAGTAATCCCGCTGCCGGCAGCAAGATTTTACAAAACATTCCGGCCGGCATTGATCCGGATGGAGTGGTAACCGCGGCGCGCTGGGACCTGGCCATGATGGCACGCGATTATGCTAGCGCGGAAAAAATCTTGACCGATTTTCCCCTGGAAAGTTTTCCCAAGCCCGGAGACACGCCGAAAACATATTACCAGGGCCGCATCGCTCTGGCCCGCGGCGACATCGAAGCCGCCCGGCGCTACTTTGCCGCGGCGACCCCAAATATCGAAAAGTGCGTGCACGACGATCCCAACGACCCGAACCGCCCCGCTCAACTCGGATTACTCTATGCTTTCATGTACCGGAAGGAGGATGCCATCCGGGAAAGCCGTCGGGCCGTTGAAATGGAACCAGAAATGCAGAATGCATTTCATGGCGCTGCCCGAGCGGCCAATCTGGCGCTGGTTTATGCACTCGTGGGCGAACAGGACCAGGCCATCACGCTGATCGAGCGTCTCCTTTCCACTCCTGGTCCCGTGCAGTGGCCGGACTTTCCGCAGAATATCACGCTGGCCGACCTGCGCCTGCGCTGGGAGTGGGATTCGCTGCGAAAAGATCCCCGCTTCCAGAAGATTCTCGCCGAACCGGAACCGGAGACTGTTCTAACAACCATCCAGCAAGTCGCATCCGCAACACCGGAAAAGAGTATCGCGGTGCTGCCGTTCGAGAACTTGAGTGACGACAAACAGAACGCCTACTTCGCTGGCGGTGTGCAAGATGAGATTCTCTCCGATCTCGCCAGGATCGCGGACTTGAAAGTGATCAGCCGCACTTCCGTGATGCAGTATAAGACCGGCTCCGCGCGCAACCTGCGCGAGATTGGCCGGACCCTGGGAGTGGCGCACGTTGTCGAAGGCAGCGTGCAGCGGGTGGCAAAGCATGTGCGAGTCAACGCGCAATTAGTCGATGCCCGCACTGACGCGCATCTTTGGGCGGAGACCTACGATCGCGATCTGGCGGATGTCTTTGGCATTCAAAGCGAGATCGCGCAAAAGATCGCCGATCAGCTTCGCGCTAAACTTTCACCTACCGAAAAGTCGGCCATTGCAGAACGTCCTACCGCGGACCTGAAGGCTTATCAACTTTACACCGAGGCCAGAGCGCTGGGCGACTGGGACTCGGACCTTAAGGAGACTGCGATCCGACAAATAGAACTCCTAGAGGAGGCCACCCGGCGCGACCCTCGTTTTGCCCTCGCCTACTGCTTCCTCTCGTGTGTCCGCACAGATCTCTATGCGTTAGGAGATCACAAGCAGATCGAGAGGATGAAACAAGCGGCCGACACCGCTGTCCGGCTTCGACCTGATCTACCCGAGACCCATCTCACCCGCGCCCGCGCTTGCTTTCTCGTCCGCGATTACGATCAGGCGCGCGCGGAGTTGACGATTGCACGTCGCGGATTGCCAAATAGCGCGGAAGCGCTCTTGATCACAGCCAAAATCGATCGCCGCGAAAACCGCTGGGAAGATGCGCTCGCCGCGGCGCGCCAGGCGGGTGATCTCGATCCACGCAATGAGGAAATCTTTCTTTGGACTTGTGAGACTCTCGACCAGATGCGGCGATATGGCGAAGGAGAGCAATTGCTGCTGGAAGGTCTAGCCAGGCTGCCGAAACTGACCAACGTGACTCGAGTCCATCTGGCCCAGCTCAAGCTTGACGAAGGAGATCCAGTCGCAGCGCGGGCGGTCCTCGCGCAAGTCCCGCAGGATTTTAGTTTCGACAAAGAACCTTGGGTAGCGCGATTCACGGCTGCCCTTTACCTGCGCGATTACAGCGAGGCGAGCCGGGCTGTAGCCGCGACTCCTGCGAACTTCAACCCAGACACGTTTGTTGGACAACCTCCGCAGAGCCGGGCCGACGGCCAGATTGCACGCGCGCGCGGCGACAAGCAAAGGGCTCAAGCAGCGTTTGCGGCTGCGCGGCGGAGTTTCGATACAACCTCGAGCCAGGCTCCCAAGGATGAGTCTTACTTCACACAGGTCGCGACTCTGGATGCTGGGCTAGGCCGAAAAGAGGAGGCGATCCGTGAGGCAAAGCATGCAGTCGAGCTCATGCCTATTGCCAAGGATTCGTGGATAGGGCCCGGGCTCGTGGGCAACCTCGCTTTGGTTTATGCGTGGACAGGCGGGCGGGATCTTGCGATCAAGCAGCTCGAAATCGTCTCCAAAATCC
>JBAQJG010000635.1:0-5070 GCA_049300145.1 Chthoniobacterales bacterium
CTGCTGGACCGGGAGCGATATCGAACACGTTCGCGGCTGCACCAGTAATTTTCCCTTTAGTGCTCCTTAAATCATCCGGGTTAACTCCGTAGTACTCCGGAAATTTTTCTTGCCGGTAGCGTTCCAAAGCGTCGGCCACGTGCTCCGCGTCTTTGCGATTCTCTTCGTTGTAGGTTGCGCTTCCCATGAACCGAAACAGCCCTTGCAGAGCTCGGTTCGTTTTATTCGCTACCTGAAAAGCAAAGAGGTTAAGTGCTCCAGGTTCCTTAGCGTCCTCGACTAATGGAGCGCCCTTCCACCAGTCAGCAGCAGTCTCGTCAGCCAATGGAGCGCCCTTCCACCAGTCAGCAGCATTGGCGGTCGGGTTGGCGCTGTCGGGCGGTGAGTCGGCGATTGCGGTGGCCCGCAAACTTGGGAATTCCTGCATCGATTCCTCTGTCGGATGCGGGAGTGAATCGCTATCCGCCGCCGGCTCATCGATTACTTGAGAGTTCTCCCAGAAGTTCGCCATGGGTCATGGCTTTCGCCGCCGAGATCCATCCGGAGCAATGAAAACTGTACCGCTGGGCAGTGAGTCAAGGTCGGCCTGAGTCGTTACTTTGACCGGAGTGGGCGTCGCTGTTGGCGTGTTGTCGAGAAGTTCCTGAACGGTGGTTGACTGCGGATAAAATTTTATAGTGCCGTCCGGTTGCTGAAGTCCAACTGCCTTGGATTTGGGATTGTTCGGATCGACTGGCCGGCCGAATTTGTCGATCGGTGTTCCCTTATTGTTCTCGTGGTAATTTGGATCGTTCACCCATTGAAATGATTGTTTACTGGTGCGGAGCGGTAGCTTGTGAGTCGTGTATGCGTTCGCTCTGTCCTCGTCCGTGAGATAAAGAGTAGGGTCTGCGAATGGGCCGGTGCCTTCGGTTTGCGCTTTCAAGAGCGCGGCGTGTTGCTGCGCGGCTGCGGTCTCTGCCTGGTCTTTCGCCATCTGCGATTGTTTCAGTTGCCGATCTATCTCGGCGGCCATGTCGGCAGCATGCCCCGTAGCAATGCCACTCTTTTGCGATAGCGATGATGCCTGATATTTGTTCCATTCGTCATCGCTAACCCGGCCATTCTGGTGGGCAATTTGCATAACCGTGTCATTGTAGGCACCGGTCTTAGCGATTCTCTCGCGCTCGTCCGCGGCTTTAGCGGCAGCTTTGGCGATATCCTGGCCGGCGCCGGTGATGGCACTGTAAAAAAATTGGTCGCCTCGGAACTGTTCATGGGGGTCGTACGCCACTTACCCATCCTCTCTTTCTGTTTTTATGGTGTGTTTTTTTATTTGTTTATTCCTTTGCATACTCGTTAGGCTGGGGCCAATTCGCGCGCTCACGCAACTTTCTCCTTAAGCTTCCAAAGAGTCTGCGATCTCACGCTGAACAGAAGACGAGACTTGGTCCCAGTACTCGGGGAGTGGAACGTCCACGCCAAATATCTCCTTCGCCGCCAGGATCTGTTCTGGCGAAATCTTGGCGCGAGTTGCAGCTCCTGGCTGGCTGAACTGACCATTCAACCCCAGCTTGCGCCGGACGTTGATGATCTTGTCCTCCTCGGCATCTAGGTTCTCCATCAGCGCGTTAAATGATTGACGCCTCATGGTGTGTTGAAAGGCGCGGTGGTCGGGCGGCAACCGATAAAACCAGTTGATTCGCTCCCAGCGCTTCCTCGGCATCGGGAGCGCCTTGTCCAGGTAATGCTCAAGATCATTCGGCCATTGTGCCGGACGTAACACCCGGCCCCATACGTCTTTGGCCAGCTCTCCGAATAAGTGCTTGGCCTCGGCATGCTGTATGAGGTCATCGCTGCAAGTCTCAGTCCCTATCTGGGAAAGATTCTCTATCTTATTCTCTATCTTATTCTCTATCTTATTCTGCGGCGTTACTGCACCTAGCGTCGCGTCCTGCTTTGTAACACTCTGTAACGCCTGTAACGGTTGTAACGATGCGTTACAGCCGCGCTTCTCATTTTGCCGTTTTAGCTCGCGACATTTCTTTACGCGAGCCGCTGTTCGCTCGCGATTTCGATCTGCCCTTTGCTGCTGTTCGGCTGGTCCCAATTCGCGCCGGAGCGCTGCTTTATTGGCGCTGTCTTGCAGACTGAATCAGGCTGCGATCACGAATCAGCGACAAGCGTTCCTCGTTTTGATATTTCGACCAGTTGAGAATGTGAATCGTGCCTTCCTCATCGATGCCGATCATGCCGAGCTTCTGAAACACTCCCAAAGCCAGTTGCACCAGCGTTGGTTTGCAACGCCACTTTGCTGCCAGCAGGTCGGCGGTGAATGGGACCGCATCAGTAAAGTAGACAGTCCCGCAGCGATTCTGCTCCCCGGCTAACGTCAGCAATTTAAACCATAACAAAAGGATTCCATAAGCCTCCGGGTAGCTCGTCTCGATCATCACGATTTTCGGGTCTTCGAAAATTCGAGTGATGATCTTGATCCAGAGTGCGCTGCCGTCGTTCATGTTGCCTCACCGTCGCCGGCCACTGATTGAACTGGCAGGATGTCGCGCTCTCCGTTCGCTAAGGCTTTTGATTCGATATTTTCGGCGCCAACACCGATCTCGATGATCTTCCCGTCAATGACCTTATTGCCCGTAACTCTCTTCGCCCTTGCCGCGCGCAGCGCTTCGGTGAGTTTGTCCATCTTTTCGCCAATATCGAATTTCACATTCAGATCGATCCGGCACAGCGCTTCACCGCCAAGCAACTGCATCTTCTCGCCCAGGATGCCAACACCGATCAGAGCATCTCGCGGTGAAGCTTCCGGAATTAGTTCGATTACTCGTTCGGACGCGAGGCGCAGACCGTGCGTGATGTTAGAGAGAACTTGTTTTTTAACTGTCGCTATAGGAATTTGTTCCCGCTCCGCCACCGATCGAACAGTGTGATCGCTGACGTGACACTCTCGGCAAATCGTCCGCACCGACACGCCTGGTTCAGCGATCAGTTGCACCACAGCTTTGTAAACGTCCGGCCGGTCCCGAAAAAGACGCTCGCCGGTGCAATGAAACTTCGGTTTCGCCTTATCGATTTCCGGTAAATCGAAATTTGGGAAAAAAGGCGCGCCTTCAATCTCGGCGCTCTCTTTAAGAATTAGCGATCCGTTAGTCCTGCTCATCTAATTTGGCAGCTAAGGGTGAATCCAGGGCAACCCTCATTGTGGCCTCGGCATCAGCCCATTTTATCCACGGACATTCGTGCGCTAGCAGTTGGCGGAAATTCTTTGTGGACCCTACCTTGTCGCTCACGTCAGCCATTTCACGGCCGAGCAGTATTTCTTGCTCCAGCAACCGTTCTAAATCGCCATTCAGTTCCGTCATGTGACCGAGCAACTTTGCCATTGCCGGAGGGCGGGCATCACTGCCCGATACATCCGAGCCGAGCAACCTAGCTATAGCGGAAATGCGTTGCCTCCCCTCCTGGTTTGTGTCTGCGTCGGCTAGCAATTCGCTGCACCGACTGGTTCTGTGTGCGAATTCTAACGAATCCGTAGCCGACATGAGCCGACCCTCGATCAGTGCGTCGCAGCAATCGATAAGCACTAGCAGGCGCTTTTTGCAACTATTGTAACCGGTCCGGATTTCTTGATGGCAAGCCACCCAAGAATTCGCCATTGTTGGAGTCAGTTCGTTCACAAGAAAAAAATCAGCGCGCGGTGGCCAATTCCTCCGTCGACGCCTTTGAATGCGAGTCCGAGTTGTAGGGCTTAGCGGTGCCAAGAATTCGCTCCAATTCCGTCGCCGGGATCAAAATCCGGCCCAGGTCAACCACCGCATGAATCTTTTGCGCGTATAAGAGCCGATATGCCCAACTGGGATGCCGACCACACGCTGCCGCAAATTCTCGGGGGCTGAATGCCGCTCGACTCGTTGCAACTCCGTTGCTCATTCCACACAATACTGCAACGACTTACAAATCTCTGGTAGTCGAAAACTTTACCGCAAAGAAAGTTCTTGCGGGAAACAATCAAACCGCGAATCACAACGCTGCTAAGGTTCGCAGAGCAAGGTTTTCCCTCTCCCAAACCTTAAAGATTCGCTGAACATCAGATGGAATTTTATCGCGCAGACGCGATACCTGAAATTTGCCGTCTATTTGATTCCCTTTTCGATCTCCGATTCCTGGCTGTGCTTTTAGTTCTAACCGAATCTTTCGCAGCTCCGCATACACGAAATCTGACCATCTGGTGATTGCGGGTTGCGACGTATGATCCGGCGGTGGCAACTTGCCGATAGAACCTTTCGCCGATCCGAACTTCAAACATGTGCCTTTCATCAACCGTTTCGATATTTCCCGCATGCATCGCTTAGATTCTGCTGCGAACATGATCTGCTCGATTTTCGCCCGCAATCCGCTGCTACGTTTGGTTGCACGTCTTGCGGACTCGAACGCAGCGTAGCACAGTCGGAATGCTTTGTTTGCTTCGTCGATACGGGATCTTCGCTTGTTTAAAGAAGTCGTTAGGTCGGCTAAGAAATGGCCGCTCAGCTTGTCTCCCGATAGTGCCAGATTGAGAGTGATATCGAGAATGCGGCCGATTTCTTGGAGCGCGTAAGCTTTGCGGTGATCAGATTCGCCAATCAGGCTGCGCCGTAGAAATTCCACCGTCGGTTGGAGTGGAAATCCGCCGCGCTCCCGATTTCCATTCGGCACCATCTTATAAACTGGTATTTTCTCGTTCATATCTCCCCTGCCTCCGCGAATGAGAAGTAGTCGCCTAAAGAGGGTTTTTCGGCCGCGCGAATTCTCGATGATGGAGGTCTTCGACTATTCGAAACTTTTATGTTAGCCGCCGTGGCAAGCCGCTGCTGACCCACTATGATATGATCGAGTAGCTTGATTTGCAGAAGATCGGCCGCGTCACGGAGCCGCTGCGTTAAGCAACGGTCAGCGGCGCTCGGTTGAGGATAGCCGGACGGGTGGTTATGCAGTAAAACCATAGCATGCGCACCTGTCGCGATTGCCGCGCGAAATATCTCGCGCGGGTGAGCAATTGACTCGTTGAGCGATCCGATTGCAACGAGTGAATAAGCC
>JBAQJG010000636.1:0-7409 GCA_049300145.1 Chthoniobacterales bacterium
GAACAGGCAATCCTCCATTCGCCGCGCCTTGGCCCAGAATCGACTGCAGATTCTGTTCCGGCAACGTGAACACAACCGAAATGGGGTGCAACTGCGTGATCACAACGATTCCATTTTGGTCCGCAGCGTGGACGACGTTGCCAATGTCGACAAGCCGGACGCCCGTGCGGCCGTCGATCGGCGACTTGATGGAGCAATAATCGACATTGACCTGAGCAGCCTCGGCGGCGGCTTGCGATTTGTGCGCGTTCGCCACAGCAGTATCATAATCCTGCGCCGCGATTACGTTTCTTGCGCGCAAGTCGGCCTGCCTCTTCAGAGTCACTTCGTCCAACGCCGCTTGCGCTTTTGCCTGATCCAGCGCGGCCTGATACGGGCGAGGATCGACAACAACGAGCAAATCGCCCGTTTTCACATCCTGCCCTTCTGAAAAATTGACCTGCACCAGAGCGCCATCCACCCGGCTGTGGACAGTGACGGTGTTAAACGCCTGCACCGTGCCGAGACCATCGAGGTAGATCGGCACATCTTTTTGCTCGGCTTTTCCCGCGACTACCGGCACCGGTCTGCCGCCCGCGGCACCGCCACCGCGCCGTCCAGAGTATCCGTCACTGGCGGTCGCTTGCGATTGATTGGATGAACTGCCGTGATGACAGCTCCACCAGGCGATGAGCAAAAGCAAAACGCCAGCGATTACAAAGAGTGTTCGTTTCGACATTGGCCTTACAACCCCCACCGCTGAGTGGTGCTGGATGCCCCATTACTTTTGACCTGCACGACTATGGTTTGGTTACGAATAACTTGCTTATTCCAGCGAGCGTCAAATTCTCCTCGTAGGACGGTATCGCGAGCGCGGGCCCGGAACAATGCGGAAGGGTCGCAATTTGTTCTCTTAACCGAGCGCGCCAAAGGCCAGACCGAGACCGTAAGTCACCGCAGCCTCGATCATGCCCACGATTGTCATTTCCAGTCCCGACGCCCACCACGAACGGATCGTGATGAGCGATTTCAACGCACCAACCGCAAAGTGTGCAACAATGCTGATCGCGAACGCGGCGACGACCGCCGCAATGCCGGTCATGAAAAAGAACGGAATGATCGGGATGAATGCGCCGATCGCGGTGGAGAGCGCGGCGGAAAATGCAGAAGTCCACGGTTTGCCGAAGTGTTGCTGAGAGAGACCGAGCTCGCTTTGGGCCATCGCCTGCACCATCTGCTCGGGTTGTTCAGCCAGCCGCTCGGCCATCTTTTGCGCTTCATCTGCGTTGAATCCCTGCAGTTGATAAAAGAGCGACATCTCTTCGATCTCTTCTTCCGGGTTCTCTTCGACCTCGGCTTTTTCGCGCGCGATCTCCGCTTCGTAAACTTCGCCTTCGCTTTTTACCGCGAGATAGGCGCCCGCGCCCATCGACAACGACGAAGCAATCATTCCGGCCAGACCGGAGATGAGAATGTAATGCTGTTGATTGTTCGTTGCACCCGCGACGCCGGAAACAATTCCGAACACGGCGCCCAGTCCATCGTTGACGCCGTAAATCGCATCAGCCACCCAACTTCCACCCCGGCCATGCCAGCGTTCGCGTTTCAAGATTGTGTCGAGCACAGTCCGCGGGCCAAGTTGCGGCACCATTGCGTTCAAAGCGCGGGCATGCGCTTTTTCCTCGAGAGCGCTTTCACGCAAAAAATCCTTTACGTCGTGCTCGCCGGCGAGGGCCCGATCGCGCTGATCACGAAATTGCGCTTCGTGCTTTTCCTCAGCTGCTTCCATCCGGCGAATCGCGATCTCCGTTCCGAGCGCGCGATTCAGCCATCGCTTCAGGCGGCGGCCGATGGTGTCGGGCAAAGTCGGGACAGGTTCGCCAAGATCGACAAGTTTCTTTCCCCAACGTTGCGCGTGTCGCTCTTCCGCTTCCGCCATACGCAGCAGGATTCCCTTTCGCTTCGCGTCCTGCTCGCGCTCGGCTAGTTCGCGATAAACTTGCGCAGTCTCGACTTCGGCGCGCCAGTTTCGCCTAACGACCTCGATCGTTTCCTCTGCTCGCGACTCCTGTGGGAGTTGTCGATCTTGCTGCCCGTCCGGCTCGGACTTGTCGGTCTTCATCTCGCGCATTCCGCCGGAGCAACTGTCGCGGCAATTGCGGGCGCAGTTTTCGGTTTCAACTGTTGCGCGGTAATCACCAACGCCACCGAGCCGATGATCAGGCCCGCGGCGAGCAAAGTCCGCGCGCTCAAGGTTTCACCGGCAAATGCAGCGCCGAGCAATACCGCCACGATCGGATTCACATACGCATACGTCGCGACTTTTGCCGGATCACAATGCCGCAATAACCAAATGTATGCAGTGAATCCCACGATCGCGCCGATGAGGACCAGGTAAGCAAACGCGCCTAACGACAAGGTCGATACCGCGCCGGGATGAAAGCGGTGCGATTCCCCGGTGAGAAAACCGGCGAGCATCAAAAGGAACCCGCCGCAGAGCATTTGTTGTGCGGCGGCGAGGAACGGCGACGCCGCGCTCTTCGCCGCGCGCGAATAGAGTGAGCCGGCCGACCAAACAAATGAAGAAACGAGCAGGATCGACATGCCGATGGCGGGATGACTACCGCCGCTCGACGAAAATCTCAATGCGGGAGCGACCAAAATCGCGACCCCGACAAATCCACCGGCCAGACCAAGCCATACGATTGGTTTCGGCCTCGGCGCCATGCCCGTTAACCATCCGAGCAGCACGATGTAAATCGGGACGGTTGCCACCATCACCGCCGCCAGACCCGAGTCGATGTACTTTTCAGACACGGTTACACCGCCGTTGCCGCCGAGAAGCAAACATGCGCCTACGATCAACGCCGTCCGCCACTCCGCCCATGTCGATCTTCGAGCGTCCTGCCAGCGGGCAATGGCGTACATGATCACGCCTGCGAGAAAAAAGCGCGTCCCCGCCATCAAAAATGGCGGAATCGTTTCGATCGCGAAACGGATGCCGAGATAAGTCGAACCCCAAATGACGTAAAGCGCCGCGAAAGCCGCAATAATCCAGATTTTCTTCGGTGCCGGCATGAACCAAACACAGTCTTCCATTTGTTCGGCAGAGCAACCAGCATAAGCAACAGAGCGATTCGGACTGTCGGCGATGTGGATTTCACCTACGCGATTACCCGTCCGCAAATGTGCCGAAAAACCGCGACTAACCACCGGGAGAAACATCGGAACACGATTTCCAAAGACATTTTCGACCTGCCGCGTCCGCGATCCCGGAAGACAACGCGAATTTCGAGCACGCGCAAAGTTGGTCCGGCGCGGACCATTGCTTGAAAGGCTGTTCTGGAGCCATTGGCCGGTGGCGCGAGATCCAGTAATCGAGAACGTGCAAGGGCAAAGAAGTTCGACATGGAATCGCGTACACCTGTGAGGGGATAAGCGAGCGCTGCGCCTGCTCGCGACAGCATGCGGCGCCAAAACGGCCAGCCTGGTGTCGATCCGCCCGGTATATAGCGACTTCCAATCACCATATCCGCCACATTCTTCAACAGCGGGGCCAGAAGATCGTTGATTCGATCGGGCGGGTGACTCAGGTCCGCATCCATGATGCGTAGGAACCTTCCCTTTGCTGCCTCGGCGCCTGACATGACCGCCGCGGCCAAGCCCGGCCGAGCGCGGTCTTGTTCGATAAGCCGAACTGGATGATTCGCAGCCAGCGAGCGAATCACATCGCGCGTCGCGTGGGTCGCATCATCGACGAACAGAATTTCCTGAAGACGAACAGGGAAAAGATAGAATCTGAGACACCAGGGGCGCAACATTTTGCGCTTCATTACGGGTGGGAATAATGATCGAGACCGAGTTGTCGAATGCAGGCACGTTTTGGTTTATTTCGCGCTTCCTCAATCTGC
Source organism: Chthoniobacterales bacterium (assembly GCA_049300145.1). Lineage (GTDB taxonomy): Bacteria > Verrucomicrobiota > Verrucomicrobiia > Chthoniobacterales > UBA10450 > AV133. Next base: position 3,891 of record JBAQJG010000636.1, read on the forward strand.
GTTGTCCAGCCCGGTCTCAGCGATCGTCTGCGCGCCGTTTTGATTTGATCATCTCGCAGTAAACCAGTAAAGTACTCGGTAGGTCGCTTCTGATCCAGGATCAATGTCTCTCGCGCGCTGGTACCACGCCCGGGCTTCGGCTTTGGATCCGCTTCGTTCGTACCTCGTTCCAATCTGCCACGCGGCGTATGAATAGGAGAACAAAATGTCGCGCTCGAATGTGTTAGCTCTAATAGCGCCGGGCGCCGGCGCGCGATAACGTTTCATCAATTGTTCGTTATCGCTCGCCCACTCGTCCACGCTTATCCATTTTGAGTTCGGCTCGATTAATTGGACTAGCCCATGCGGACGTGGCCAGTAATCTCGCATCGCGCTCGCGTCCGGCGGCAGCCAAACATAAGCGATCGAGTGGTTGCGGTTGGCCTCGATCAACACCTTAAAATCGTTCCGATCCCAATCATATGATTCGAATGGGATATTGAGATCCGGATAACGTGCTCGCAATTGCGCAATGTACCAGCGGTAGGGCAGAAGTGGTGTCATGACGACGATCACATCCGGCCGCATTTTTTCCGCTATCGTCAGATAGATCAACGGGAACATGTACGCATCAGCGCCTGCGAAGAGGATGGTGCCCGGTTCCAGCGAGGCCAGGACGTCTTCACCGTAATTGCGGGCAACGTTATTGCGACTCTGATCAATCCGCCGGTAGTTCGTGAGCAGAGTGACCACCAGCACGAGCCCGAGTGCTCCAGCGATGATAGGCAGACTCTTGCTGGTCAATGCTGGCACGGAAGAGGCAACCTGATCGGCGATCATGACCACACCGAGCGCGACCAACGGCGCCACCGCGACTTCCGGAAGGAGAAAAAAATGCTCCAGCACCCACGCTCCGGACGGAATGTTCAGATTCGAGTTGCTGATGATGGCGAAGAACAAACCGGTCGAACCGAAAGCGAGCAGGCTAAACCAGAAATACCATCGACAATGGCGGTAAGCGCGGATCATCCCCAGGAGCGCGAACGATCCCATCAGCGTGCCGAAGGAAAAACAGAGCGTCGCGATTCGAGGCCACACGGAGCCGCCCCCGTAAGCTCGAGGGACGAGACGGAAGCTGCCATAGGCATCGCGGCGCGTGACGAGCGCCATGAAATCGCTGAAGGATGAGACGCCGCCCCAGCTGTGAGCCGGGTGGCGCGCCGCTGCCCACGACACGTATGCGTATGGGACCAGCCCAACAAGGAATGCCGCCGCACAAACGATAACAATTCGGGGCCGCGCCAGCAAAATGGCGCGGTGTCGCCACAAGAGGAAACAAACAGCCGGACCCAACAGAACAATCGTGTGTAGGTTCGTTAGCGCCAATCCGGCGATGAAAGCTGCCCCCACTAGGGTGCCGTAGCGTTGCGGGTCATCGTTCCAGATCACGAGCAGGTAAATCAAAGGAGCGGCCAATAAATTGTTCAGGGGAAAAACTTCCGCGACCAACGACCATGACCAGAACAGCGGGTTAAGCGCGAGAATCAGCGCAGCGATGGCCGAAGCCAAACGGGAGCGGCTTAACCGGAACCCGGTGAGAAAAACAATGCCGACCGTCAGGGCATCGCACACCGCCGACAGCAGGTTGACGCGGAAGGGAATTGGGCCGAGCGGCAACTGACTGAAAAAATGCCCTAACATGGTGAAGAGCGGATAGCCGGGGGCGTGCGCCACGCCCAGGGTCACGGCGGCAGTGATCAGCTCCGGACAATCGCCAACGACAATATCTCGAGCCGCAGTCAGGAAATATAAAAGGAAGGCTAGACCGGCAATAGTCGCCCCAATGCCAAACGTTGCGACATCAAATGGAGGTTGTCGACGTGTAGCTAGGACCGACATGGAAAATTTAGGCCGGCCCTCACAGCTCGATCACCTGCGCGGAATGGATGTCACTGCTAGCCCGAATTTCGGCGAGCAATTCTTCGCTCGGCGCGGTGTCGAGATTTAAAACGGTCAGCGCGGTGCCGCCGGCTTGATTTCGACTCAAGGACATCGTCGCAATGTTGACGCCATGACCACCGAGCAACGTTCCGATGCGTCCCACGATGCCGGGACGGTCGGTGTTTTCTAACACGAGCACGATGCCGTGCGGTCGCGCTTCGACCGGACGGCTGTTCACGCTCACGATGCGCGGAGTCGCGCCAAAGAATGCGCCGCCCACTGCGACGGTTTTTCCATCGGCAACGGCAGAAAGTTCGAGCATGTCTGTATAATCGCCGAGCGCGCTCAATCGTGTCTCCGTGATTTTGAGGCCGAGACTCTCGGCGAACGCGGGAGCATTCACTTCATTCACGTCAGCGCCGCCGGCATTTTGCAGAAAGCCTTTCAAAATTGAACGCGTGATCGCGGTCGTATCGACTTCGTTCACTTTGCCGCTGTAATTAATGTTCAACTGCTCTACACGTCGAGGAGCGACTTGCGAGAGGAAGCGCCCAAGTTTTTCGCCAAAGCGAAGATGCGGCCCGACGATCGACAATGTCTTGGCGTCGAGATTCGGCATGTTCACGGCATTGCGGATCGTGCCTTCGAGCAGCGCCGCGCGGATCGACTGCGCGATCTCGATGCCAACGCTTTCCTGCGCCTCGGCTGTGGACGCGCCCAGATGTGGAGTGAGAACAAGATTCGGCGCAGTGCGCAACGGCGAATCGGAAGGCAGCGGCTCAATTTCAAAAACATCGAGCGCGGCGCCGCCGACCTGACCCGATTGCAGCGCGTCAGCCAACGCCTCTTCATCGATGAGACCGCCGCGCGCACAATTGATCACGCGCACACCGCGTTTTATTTTTGCCAATCGCGTCGCATCCACCAGGTGATGCGTTTCTTCCGTGAGCGGCGTGTGCAACGAGATGAAATCAGCGCTCGCAAGCAGGTCATCGAGCTCATCGAGAAGTTCGACTTGCAAAGTGCGCGCGCGCGTCGCCGACAGATATGGATCGTAAGCGACAACACGCATCCCGAAGGCGATGGCGCGGCGGCTCAGTTCACTGCCGATCCGGCCCACGCCGATCACGCCGAGCGTCTTGTTATAAAGCTCGACGCCTTCGAAATTTTTTCGGTCCCAATTTCCGCCGCGCAAAGTCGCATCCGCTCCGGGAATTTTTCGCGCGACACAGAGGAGGAGTGAAAATGCATGCTCCGCGGTGGAAACGGTATTTCCGCTGGGAGCGTTCAAGACGATGATGCCGCGGCGCGTGGCCGTCTCAACATCGACATTGTCCACGCCGACTCCGGCGCGACCGACCACGCGCAAGCGCGCACCAGCATTCAAGATTTGCGCTGTCACCTTTGTCTGGCTGCGGACAACGAGCGCGCTGAACTCCGGAATAATTTTGACCAGCTCCGATTCGGATAGGCCCGTTTGAAATGCGACTTCGAGCACACCATCGCGTGAAAGTTCCTCCACGCCGCGCGGCGAAATTGAGTCCGCAATCAAAATCTTCGGTCGAGGCATAGCGTTCTGGGTAGCGCACGCGTCTCGCG